>NZ_CAADGZ010000137.1:0-8662 GCF_900696675.1 uncultured Candidatus Kuenenia sp.
TTCATTTAAAAAGGGTAAAATATCGTTGATTTTTTCTTTAAGTTTTTCGGTAGACATAAAAACATTTTAGCCGATTCCAGAATATATTTCAATCCAAAGTTGTAAATGTTATTATCTGACAGCCCCTCATGTTAAAAAATTATTGAATGACGGGCATTATTTTAACGCCGTAGAAGAATCTTATAAAATTGTAAGAGAAAAATTAAAATCCATAACAGGAAAAGAAAAAGCTCACGAAGCTTTTAATGAAAATAATTACACCACAATTTTTGGACATAAAGCAAAAGATGATGTTGAAAAAGATTTTTTTGAAGGAGTTAAGTTTTTACATATGGCTATCCAAAAATTGAGAAACGAGAAAGCACATACTCCAGCCAATGAGTTAGATAAAAATTTGGCAATTCATTATATTGTTTTGGCTAGTTTGGCTTATGATTTAATAACGAGAAAATAATCCATGTCAGAGAAAGATTTAAAAAAAGAAATATTGGAGTTAAAAGCTCAAATTAGAAAGCTCAAGAAAAATAATCTCGGGTTGGTTTTTGAGGATAAAACGGAAGATGTTGTTGAGCAATCAAGGGTCAAAGTGCCTGTTCTGAAAGAAATCGTTAAAAATCGACTTGATTTGAGCGAAGAATATCCAAACAATTTGATGATTGAGGGCGATAATTATCTTGCGCTTTCAGTTTTGAACTATACGCACAAAAAGAATATTGATCTTATTTATATTGATCCACCATACAACACTGGTGCAAAAAATTGGAAATACAACAATAATTATGTGGATAAAGACGATGAATACCGACACAGCAAATGGCTTTCATTTATGCGTCATCGTTTAACTCTTGCAAAGGAATTATTAAAAGATGACGGCGTTTTGATTTGCGCCATTGATGAAAATGAACAAGCGCATTTAGGCGTTTTGATTGAGCAGTTATTTCCCGCTCATGAACAACACATGATTACAATTGTTCACAATCCGCGCGGTGTGCAAGGTACAAATTTTTCTTATACGCATGAATATGCAATTTTTGTGATTCCTAAAGGATTAAAAACAATTGGCGATAGAGTAATTGATGAGGGCGAAATTAGCTGGAGAGGATTAAGAGATAACGGAGGGGAATCACTTCGAACCGACGCCCGAAATTGTTTTTATCCGATTATAGTGAAGAACGAAAAAGTTATTGGCTTTGGTGATGTTGTTCCAGAGAATATTCATCCAAATCGTGAAGAAGAAAAAAAGGAAGGAACTTATATTTATCCAATAGATAACGACGGCGTAGAGAGAAAATGGCGTTATGCTCGCCAAAGCGTAGAAAAAGTAAAACATTTGCTTCGTGTTATAAACGGCAGAGGAAATAAAGAAATTCAAATTGGTAAAGATTTTGGGAAATATCGAACCGTTTGGATTGATAAAAAATATGACGCCAATGAGTATGGCGCAAAACTTTTAAGAGAGATTGTTCCTAAGTCTGATTTTAATTATCCAAAATCATTATATACAGTTTATGATTGTTTATTTGCCGCGGTTGGCGAGCGACCGCACGCAAATGTTTTAGATTTTTTTGCTGGTTCAGGAACAACAGGGCATGCTGTTTTAGAAATGAATAAAATTGACGGCGGAAATCGCAAATTTATTCTTTGCACAAATAACGAAAATAATAATGGTGGGAATGGCGGGATTGCCGATTCCGTGTGCTATCCAAGAATTAAAGCTATTATAAAGGGTTATAAAAACAAGAAAGGTGAAAAAGTTGAGGGTGTTTCAAGCAACCTTTCCTATTATCAAACCGATCTCGTAGATATTGAACAAATCCACAAAGTGCCAGATGAGGCAAAAATTCGCACAACCTATCAAGCCGGAGAAATAATTGCGGTTCGCGAAGATACATTGAATGAGGTTGAAAAAAATGAATGGTGGCAAATTTTTGAAGGAAATAAAAAAATAACCGCAATTTATTTTAAAGAAGATAAAACAAAACTTGAAGATTTGATTGATAAACTGGAAAAGAAAAATTTGCCTGTTGCTCTATACATTTTTAGTTGGGGTAAAAACGAATACAAGGGCGAATATTCATCACAAAATATCAGGGTCGAGGATATTCCCGAACCAATTATTGAGGTATATAAAGAACTAAATCGTTTATAAAATATGTTTGCATTAAAACCATTTCAAGAAACAGCAATATCACAGCTCAAAAATGAGTTTCTTTCGCTTTGGAAAGAGCCAAATTTTAATATACCTCTTGTCTTAAAATCGCCGACTGGTTCGGGAAAGACAATTATGCTCGCTCAATTTTTGCGGGATATTGTGTCCGATCCTCGTTTTGAGGGCAACGACACAGCTTTTGTTTGGTTTTCTTTCAGTGAAGATTCATACCAACAAAGCAAGAAAAAACTTTTTGAATATTACGGGGGTGCTTCTGAACTTGACTTGATTGATCTTAACGACTTATCTCGTGGCAAGCTTCGCAAAAATGATGTCTTTTTTATAAACTGGCAAAAAATCAAAGGACGATCAAAAGAAAGCCGAAAACTTCGCCGTGAAAATGAGCAAGGATTGACTTTTGATAACTTTATAAACGAAACGCACGAAGACGGACGCAAAATTGTTGTTATCATTGACGAGGAACATATCGGCTCTGATACTGATCTTGCTCTTGAAGTCGTGGAAGGACTTATCAAGCCGAAAATTACGCTTCGTGTTTCAGCTACGCCGAAATATATTCCTACTCGCGCCGATACTGCTGGATATGTGGAAGTAAACCGCGACGCTGTTGTTGAGGCTGGGCTTATCAAAGAAAAAATCGTTTTTCAAACCGAGGAAGATTTGGAACAAAAATCACTCAAAAAATTGGATCAAGATGAAATGCTTTTGGAACTCGCTTTTAATAAGCGAAAAGAGCTTATTGAATTATATAAAGATGTCAAAGCAGACATAAACCCGCTTGTTCTTATTCAATTACCGAATGACGATCAGGCAACAAAAGAAACAAGCGACACGACCAAACAAACTATCGTGCTTGAATATTTGAAACGCAAAGGTGTGAAAGACGATAAAATCGCCGTTTGGCTTTCAAAAGAAAAAGAGAATCTCGAAGATTTAGAAAAAAGCAATTCGTCGGTTTCATTTTTACTTTTCAAACAAGCCGCCGCAACAGGCTGGGATTGCCCTCGCGCGGGCGTGCTTGTGATGTTTAGAGAAATAAAGAACCCTACATTTGCCATTCAAACAGTCGGGCGTATTCTGCGTATGCCTTTTGCAACGCACTTTTCTCATCCAGAGCTAAATATCGGCTATTTATATACAAATTATAAACGAAATGAAGTATTAGCAGAATACGCAAAATCAAAGACAGAAAACCGCCCAGCGATAAACGGCAGTTATCGCAAGAAAAATATAAAGCCTATTAAATTGGAATCAGTCTTTATGACCAGAGCCGATTATAACGATCTTGGCGATACATTTCAGATTACATTTCAAAAAGTGGCAGATAAAAAACTTGATACTAAAAAGCTAAATCTAAAACCGAAAATCACTAATGGCTTGATTGTGGGTGTTGAAATTGATGATTATGACAATTTCACCAAAGAGCTTTTTGAGGAAGGTGGAAGTCATGACGAAGAAATGTCTCGGCATGATCTTGAACGGCTTTATAATTTGCTGTGTTTTAAGATAATTGCCAAGCAAGCAGATGAAAATAAAAAATTTGCGCCTGAGCGTTCTTGGGGTAAATTAAAAACCGCGCTAAATGTTTATTTAATGAATAAACTCAAGGCTGATCGCGGTGAAGTTTATAAAATCATAGTCAATGATTTAGCCAGTCCGGCAAGCGAGCTTGCTCCAATTATCGGCGACGCTTTACTTTCATACCGCCCCGTTCGCGAGAAAGAAGTAAATAAAAAAGCCGCTCGCGCCAAGCGTATTGAGCGTATTGATGTGCCAAGAGACGCTTTATTTTTCACTGATTTATACGAAAAACTGTCTGTTAAAAAATCAGCAATGGAGCCGTTTTGGATTGAAGGCGGAATGTTTGGGGGCGTGAATGAGAAGAAATTTATTGAATTTTTAGAGTCATCTAAAAATAAAAATATCGCATGGTGGCATAAAAACGGCGATTCAGGAAGCGAACATTTTTCTATTCCTTATTATAACCCTGATGAAAATCGCGAAAAACTTTTTTATCCCGATTGGATTATTCAAACAAAGAATAAAGTATACATTGTTGATACTAAAGCGGGCTTTACTGCTGAAAGCAAAGACACAAAGTATAAAGCTGAGGCGTTGCAAGTGTGGCTAAAAAATAAAAAAGGCTTTGACGGCGGTATTGTTGTGCAAGATGGACCAAATGGCTGGAAAATAAACTGCAAAGCAAAATATTCTTACGACAAATCATTGAAAGGTTGGGATATTTTAGATTTAAACTAATAAAACTATGAGCGACGTGCCGACAAACAAACTTTCAATATATCTAATCAAGGATTCCTACTCCGATCATCAGAGTATTCTTAAGAATTTCGATAAACTTACGAAAGAAGAGATTAAAGACGGCACGGATACATTCGGTACTTTATATTTCGGAGATTCGCACCTATTTGAGCCGTCATGGATAAAAGATTTTTTTGGTTCAAGCTTTGAAAATAATAAAGAGCAAAACGCCCAAGACGAGAATAGAAAATTGAAATTATTTAACGCAAGCTCAAAAGCCGTTTTATTGATTGAACATCAAAACAGAGTTTTTGCTATTCCGTTTGGTTATGGGTGGAATTTACTTAATCATGGCGTGTGGGAGGAACGGTTTGGTCTGAAAACGACGCTGAACACTGTTGACGCAAATAATTTACGCCGAATAGATAAGAAAAACATGTCGTCTATACCAAAAGATACAAGCGAACAATTAAGCCGTGAGGGTATAGCTGCTGATTTTGGAATTGATATCGAGCAGGATTTAATCCAGTCAATTACGGGAAAATCCAAAGAGGAAACTTTTGGAAAAAGCATAACAGGCAAAGATGCTTTAAGTGTTTCTGTAAAAGTTAATCTAACCGGGATAAAAGAATTTTTGGAAAGTTGTTATCAAAAGTATTTGAGCGATGATTACAAAAAAGATTTTGGTTGGATTGATCAAATTGCAGAAGTGAAAGACCCAACTTTAACTGAAACATTGAACGGCAAACTAATTGAAAATATCAAAAATAATGAGGTTGAAAAAACATGGATGGCTGTGCCTGAACTTGTGGATTGGGCGGATGTTTTAGGATTTTCTTATAAAAATAGTACAAGAGATACTTCAAGACAAGACGATATATGCTTGCCCGACTTTCTTAATTCATTATCTGATGACGATAAAAATGATTTGTCGGTGGAAACTTTGAAAAGAAAAAAGATATTTTGTTTCAATGCACAAAACGATCAAATTAAACATCAATGGTCAGCATATAATTGTTTGTACTGCGAAACAAATGATGACAGCAATGAAAAAACATATCTGTTAAGTAACGGCAAATGGTATGAAGTAGAGAAAGATTTTTCTAAACAAGTAGATACTGATTATCAGGAACTTAGAAGTCAGACACCTTCTTTTACTTTGCCGTCATACCAACATAAAAACGAAAATGATTATAACGAAAAAATTGCTCAAAACGATAATCAATTTTGTTGTATGGATAGAAAAAATATCAGTCACGGGGGCGGTTATAGTAAAATTGAATTCTGTGATCTTCTTACGAAAGATAAAAAACTTATCCATGTTAAACACTATGGCGGGTCATCTGTTTTAAGCCATTTGTTCTCACAAGGAGTTGTATCTGGTGAGCTTTTTATAGCAGACAAAGATTTTCGGCAAAAAGTGAATGAAAAATTATCTGATTCTCATAAAATTAATAATGTCGCGGATAGACCCAAAGCTTCCGATTATGAGGTAATTTTTGCTATAATAAGCTCGTCTGACAAAGATTTGGAAATTCCGTTTTTCAGTAAAGTTAGTTTGAGAAACGCAAGACGAAGACTGGAAACTTATGGATACAAAGTAGTTTTACAGAAAATTAAGGCAGAAAAAAAGGAACAAGACGGAGCAGAGGACTAAACCCACCCTCCACCCTTTAAATTTTGTAGCCCCGCAAAAAAATCGGGCGAAGCCCGAAAAGCAAAAGGGCAAAAAGGAAGGGGGTCTGGGGGAAGGAATTTTTGCCCTTTTGCGATTAAGAACAGAGCGTTTCCGCTTTTCTCTGATTAAGAGAAACACAAAACAGAAAAAATTTCTTTTCCTTTTAAAAGAAAAAATTGCGCGCGAAAAAATTAAAAAATGTAGAGAAATTTTTTCTGTTTTGGTTTGCCGTAGCCCCGCAACGGAGCGCGGGATAAACTCCGCGGAGGCAAGCGGAAACGCACCTCATTCTTGTTCAGGATTTTCTTTGAAAAAAGTTCGGATTTCGTTCAGAATACGGAGCCAATCTTAATTATAGGCAGAACTCCAATTACTGAGGTTCTGCCTTTTTCATTAGATACGTTGCAAAGCTACGGCGAAACGTATGAGTTGCAACACGTTTACAAATTTTTGCATCCTGTACCGCCCTTTTTATCGCAACCTGCACACGCATTTCATGAAAATGATACCGCCGTATCTCCTTTGTATCCGGAACGGTGGTGGATTTTTCGCCAGGAAAAACCACCGCCAGACCAATTCTTTCGCGCAGTTTTTATATTTTTTTTCAATGGAATCAAACATAAAAGCGCCACCACAGCCTGAATCCAGTTTTTTTGATGAAGATTTTTTACCCGTTCAGATATAATATCGTGACACTTCCCCTATTAATACGGCCGAGGCATAATCCAAAATTCAGGAAGTGTCCCTCATATCATACGATTTTTTGTTGCTTTTATTAAAATTAGGAATTCTTTTTCTATACTTTTACCATGAAATTTTGAGAGGATACGAAGAGAGGATAATGATTATTTCAAGACATCATAACAATAGTGATGAGAAAAATCACATTTCTCCGAGTCACTTTTTTTTAAACGACAAGGAGAAAACAAAAATTAACTGGTTTCTGTTTGAGTTCGCGCAGGGATTTGGTCATTTCCTTGCGAAAGAGAAACGATTAACGGAGAAGTTATATCAAAAGGGAATAGATAATCTCCGGTTAAAAAATTTCTGCATTTATTACGCAAAACACCTTAAGAAGGTTATTCTTGATAAACTGGAAGGGCGGATCGCCAATGTCAGATTGGGACACGAGGCAATTGAGGAATTTTTTCCTGCTATCGGAGATAGACTTGTAGATAAGTTATTGACGATTGCTGCCAAAGCATGGGATTCGCTAACAGAAGCATGTGTGGTATGTCCGATGCGGTGCATATCAGAAAGGAATGAACGGGCATCAATGTTTGATGATCCATATTATTACAGAGAATAGCTTTGGCTAGAACGGCAAAAAGCGCCGCCGTTGATTTTGGTAGTTAGGCTTAGAAATAGTCGTATTCATTTATAATTTGTAGTCACAGCCAAGGAGGTTCAATGTTTAACGAGAAAATGTTCGGCGAAATGAGAAGAGCAGGTATGGGTACTGGACTATCTAAAGCCAAACTGTCCGAAGCTATGTTGGAAATTCTCTTACAACTTCCTGCGGGAACTAAGAACTTCAAAGAGACCATAGTCTACAATATGGGATTGTTGGGCCAAATGTCTGCTACACGCGATATCAATGAAGCATGGAATCAAGTGAAAAAGAGGGCGGCAAAACTCTACCCGGAAAAATTCATTCTAGCTGACCGAAATAAACTTCACTGGAATGATGGTTCTGTAAAGGTATTGGACAAAGAAATCTCTACAGGAAATTTCAAAAAGCTTAATAAATTGGCTGACATCGAGAATTGCAGCGTCGATAAACTTATATCTAAACTTATAAAATACTATGAAAAAGGAAATCTAAAATAATCTTTAATGCCTGACGACTATTCATTGGAATAATAAAGCGACATTCCCCCCTATTGATGCAGCCGAGGCATAATCTAAAATCAGGGAAGTATCCCTCAATTTCCTTAAAAACCCAACCCAATTTATTTTACCTGCCATCAATACCCTTTACTCCCAAAAACAAACCCTGCCGAAAATCCTCCAATATCCGCGTCTCCTCTCCGGAATAATCTTGAACCATTTCCTTATATTCCCTGTTTTTTGTTTTCCGGGAATTTAATAAAAAACACCTATATCCTCAACCGGCCAGGAGATAGTTTCCCATAAACATATACTGTGTGGCTACTCCATTGGTAATCTATCAATCGTCTTGAAATACCTCTGAGCGTATAATTTTCTAAAAATTGAATTTGAACAAGGTGCTACAATCCCTTGTTCAATGCACATGCGATTTTTTTATGTTTCGAAAATCTAATTGTGTTTTGCTTCAGACGGAAATGGAATTTCTCTTATTGAAATAAGCTATACATAAACTATTTCAAAGGAGGGAAAAATGAAAGAAGTAAGTATGAGAAAAAGGTATCTACCGGAGAAACGAGTGGAGATAATGAAGCAACATTTACTTGAAAAGAAAACACTCTCGGATGTGTGTGACGCTAATGGTATTCATCCAACCATGTACTATCGTTGGCTGAAGGAATTGCTGTCAAATGCCGTATACGCCTTTGGAAAAGGGAAGGACGGGG
>NZ_CAADGZ010000138.1:0-8534 GCF_900696675.1 uncultured Candidatus Kuenenia sp.
TTGCCGTTGCAACGTTGTTCCTGCTTCCCAATCCTGATACCTCCCATCATATCCCGTCTTTCGAATTAATAACCACTGATGTGGTAAAAACGGGAGGGCCAGGCCGGAAGTAATTCCAGTTGCCCCAAGCCCGGAAACACCACCTACGGCAACCGCCGTTACAGCGCCGCCTGCACCAGCTACAGCACCGGTGCCCGTTGAAGCCATTACGCCTACCACGGAAGAACCATCTTTATCGTTGCCCATCAACTCCTCCTTTGAAAAAAAACAATGATAACCGCCCCCACACTTCCCATACCCTTACTCCCCAAACCGGAATCAAATGATCCTGCCTTCAAAACATTCAACAGCCTTGTGCTTTTTTAATATCCGCATCCTCCTGCACGATGTAGTGACGACGGATAATGGGCAATGAATTACGGACATCCTTCGTCTCTCGCTCTTACGTTTTTCAAAAGACTAAAGTGTTATGAATATTCTTCTTTAAGTCCTCAAGACATTTCCGGTCGAACTCCCCCCTACCTCTGCAAAGCTGGTGGAAAAAGGTAATATTCATAATCAGCGAATCCTTGTCCAGCTTATTTTTTGGGGATATAGTATCAGAATCTTTGGCAAACACAACATCTTTCCAGTCATTTATCGAATCGTTTATTCTCACGATAATTTCTTTTCTGTTAATTTCATCTATTTTTTTAGCCTTTGAGCCACCCTTAATTTGCTTCTCCTGCGATATGGCGTTTTTTACGTCACGAAGTATCTCGTAGTATACTGATTGCTTCGGAAAAAACCCTCGCAATGACAAGCGGAGACCCTTGCGATGACAAGTTTTGTAACATTATACTTTTTTGTAAACCCCTCGCCCCTCTTCTCTCTATGCTCATATACTCTTCTTTTAAGATTATTCGTAACCCCTGTGTAGAGTACGGTATTATTTTTATTCGTCATATATGTAAACGGAGTATAATTTATCCATTACAATTACCTTGATTGAATCTGGCATTATGAGATTACTTCGGAAAAGACCCTCGCAATGACAAGCTGAGACCCCTGTAGTGCTCCTGCAATAACAAGCTGAGCCTCCTGCAATGACAAGCTAACACTTTTTGGATGGCCCTATAAATTTGAACCGGTACAGAAACATAAATGCCAGACGTTTCCGACTCAAAAGTAAGACTACAAAAAATAGCTTAAGTACAGATACTACAACACGATATGGTTATAAAACCATTTTCATCGTTTCTGGATGTTGCAAATGAAACATGATGACTGGTGACTTATTTTGTCAATACAAGGGTATCCGCTTGTCATTGCAAGGGTCTTTTTTCGGCTTGTCATTGCGAGGGCTTTTTCCGAAGCAATCTCATAAACAGTCATAGAGAGCCTTCCATCCTGCATCATTCCATTAATTAATTCTATTTTTTTGTAACACTTTAGTTCTATGAAAAAAACGCTCGTTACCAAGCTCCGGCTTGGGAACGGGATTGTTTGAGAAGCTCCAGCTTCGAATGGAAAAGAGAATGGGTCCATGTCAGCTTGTACTTTTCAGTATGTTATCAAGATATTTGGAGTCCTATTTTGAGCCAAATAATTCTTGCTAAATGGAAGCGAGAACTTCCAGTCTTTTTTTTAATTTTCCTATCAATTTGTCCTCATCCATTTCAACCTGATTTGAAGAATCGCACGAATTCAGAAATTCTGTAATATCTTTCTTACGCATGTTTGTCTGATAAAAAACGGTTATGTCCGGCGTTGATGTGGCAGGAGTCCTTGTTGTCATTTCATACAGGACGTAGTCATTCAGGTTTTCAGGCAGGTTTATCCGGTGCACCCTAAAGATTTCCCCTTTATGAAAGAATTTTCCTTTAAGATTGGTCAGTAATTTTCTTATGCTGTCAACAATTGGCTGCGCTTCGGATGCATACTGTCTTGTCGCATCCCGAAGGCATGGATCACTGTTAATCTGATTAAGGATAGAGGCGATTATTGAATCTTTGGCGCTGGAGACAAATTGTCCTACTAAGTCCTTGCGCTTATTGCGCAATTTGAATATTTTCAAGCCGATTGTTTTATCAAAGGCCGATGTGCTTATTTCACAAAGATTGCCATGCAAAATATTCTCTAGCCAATTATTGAATGCTGATTCGGTTGCCCTTCCAACGTTCTCTGCATATTTATCCTTAATTCCCGAAAGCCGATTGCAAAGGGCCTCCATATTCATGGCAACATAATGTTGTCCACTTTTCATATAACGTTTCTTAAAACACGGCTCGCAAATGATTTCATTATGCAAGTAGTAGCCTTCAGTATTGGGATTTGCAGTTGGTTGGCCGTATCTTTTTGTCAGCGCTGTTTGTTCGTATATCCGATTATCTCCGATTTGAGTTAGGCAAGCGCCACCCTCGTATTCGACCTTAACAATTTCGGAACATTTCAGGCAATGGTACCTATTTCCCTGAATATTCAGCCATGACATAATTTGGTTTCCTATTTGTGGTTGTTGGTGTTTAAGGTAGCATGTGGAAATACAGTCTCTATTTTCTTTAAAAAGCAGGGGCGAAGCATTTGCTGTTTGGGTATGAACGCATTTGTGACAATTTATAGCAAATGCTTCGCCCCTACAATATGCGTGGCAAATTATTGTTTTTATTTCGGTTTTTTATTCTTTTTGAAAAGGTCCAATATTTTTCCGGTGTTTGAGGATTTTTTTATGAGTGAAGTTATTGCCGCCCCCCATGGATTCGTTATGACAAACCCTGCGATTACTGCCGTGGCTATAACGCCGCCTATGCCCATCAATCCCAGCATCTTCCGGATTTTTTTCTGATCTACGTCTTTATTATCAACCAATTGCTTCAGCGCAATGAGCTGTTCTTCCTGTGTATCGTCAGGCTGTGAAATGCCGCTTTCCCACCTGCTCACTGTTGAAAAGCTGATTCCCAATGCCTTTGCAAACTCGGACTGGGTTGCACCCAGTTTTTCACGAAGTTCCTTAATTTCTTTTGCACCCATTATGCCACCGCTCTTTCACAAAATTTAAAAGGTATTCATAGTGAATACTTGTGGAAGTATATCACAAATTAACTATTATGCAAGGCAAATAATTTGCATATGCAAATTATTTGCGGCTGATTTAACGTTTTTTCTTCTCGCTTCCATGTGAAGCCGGAGCTTGGGAACGAGTGTATACTGGTGTTATTTTTTACCTGCGGCTGCCAAATATATTACAAATTCCTCATCGCCATCGAGAGAGAGCAAATAGTTTATATCATCATCAGAAAACGCCGCAATTGCGCATGCTCCGCAATCAATGGATTCTGCACTTAAATACAAGTTCTGGCAGACGTGTCCTGCATCCAGATGCATATATCTGTATCCGCGTTCTCCGTATCGCCACTTCATACGGTAAGCTACCGCAGACCAAATGAAAACAACATCGCATAGTTTTATTATATTCTGCCCCAAACACGCTTCTGTAATTTTATCAGTAATATCCGGTTGTAAATTTACTTCCATCAGCTTATGTTTAGATGCAAGAAATCTGTATACGCCTGGCAACAAGCCCGTTATGTTATTTACCAATAAATACGTTTCCAAAGAATGCCGTGCCCCCGCTGACGGCACGTTTCGATACGTTGCAGTCCCTGGTATTACTTCTTTTACCCCCTGAGTGCACCACAGCAGATAAGATAATTCTTCAAGGGTTAATGGTTTTTTAGAATAATTACGTATACTTGTTCTTGATTCTATCACTCTTCGTACATCAGCATTTTTTACAACAATATCCTCCGGTTTCGGTAAATCTATAATCGGTTTTGACCGGTCATAAGGAAGCTCCAAAGGCGACTGCTGTATCCCTTTCATCTGATCCGATGCCGTTAAATACTGATATTTTGTCATGTGCATAAACTCTTTTCCGATTCCGTTTGACATAATCACACTCCTTTTTTGGCAACAATTTATTTTTTTAGAAAAAGCATGGGGCGAAGCATTTACCTGCGTACAATATACTCGTTCAATGGAACGGTGCCGGCGCATATACAGACAACGTTTTACGTCTTTGTTCCCTGTGCAGGCAAATGCTTCGCCCCTACAATTTATCATTTTGTGAATAAAAAGCTATAGCTTTATGCAGTGAAAAACATGTACAATTTGCTTCCACTGTATTTGATGTATAGGAATTTCAATATTTTTAGTTAAGCAATGCATAAACCCACCCCCTGCCCCTCCCAGGAGAGGAATTTGATAAGTCCCCTCCTGGGAGGAGATTGAGGGGTGGGTAAAAATAAATGCCGTTGGATTTTTTGTCTTTTAAAAACCCGGCATAATTTATATTTTAATCGTAAACAGCACTTATTTATATGACTATCGTTTTTAAAAAGAATATCTGTCAAACGGTTTCTCTTTCTTTAGAAAAAGAATGGCTGGAGGCAAACGGGATTGGTGGCTATGCCTCATCTACAATTATTGGCGCCAATACAAGACGTTATCATGGGTTGCTTATGGCGGCAACAAAGCCGCCCCTGGGAAGAATGTTAATGCTGTCCAAATTAGAAGAAGCGCTCTTTGTTGATGGGCGGGAATATCCTTTGTCCACGAACATTTATCCTAATACGATCTTCCCGGAAGGATACAAACATCTCGTTCAATTCCAATCAGATCCGTTTCCTGTATGGGAGTATTCTGTAGAAGGAATGCTGATTAAAAAAACGGTTTTTATGGTGTATGGTCAAAATACCACCGTGATTATGTATCAGATACATCGGGAGAATGAAATGCTTCCCCCCCCTGTTTTATCAATTCGTTTTATGATTGCTTTTCGTGATTATCACAGTCTGACTCATGAGAATCCCTGTTTGAATACCGGTTATACAAATCTGCGCAATGGGGTTTGTTTAACGCCATACAAGGAACTCTCATCTCTGTATGTTTTTTTTAATGCAACATCAATCGACTCAAATTGTTTTTGGTATAAAAATATGAAATATCCTAAGGAGATTGAACGGGGAATGGAGGCCTATGAGGATCATTTCAGCCCTTTTGCTATCAACTTCAGTCCAATACAAAACGATACAATCTATTATGTTGTCGCATCAACGGAAAACTATGATTTCATAGATATTAATGAACTCTATGAAAAGGAAACAGGACGCAGAAATGCGTTGAACAACAATATCCAAAAAAATCAAATAATTCCCTCCCTTGTTTTTTCAGAAACAGGAAACGAAAGCACCGGGAATTCAGGCATGCTGAACTGCTTACTCTCCACATCAGACACTTTTATTGTAAAGAGGGGGAATTGCAGGAAAAGCATTATTGCCGGATACCATTGGTTTGCTGATTGGGGAAGGGATACGATGATTTCGCTTCCAGGCTTAACCCTTGTTCAGGGGAAATATGATACGGCAAAAGAAATATTGCTTACGTATGCCGGCCATGTCAATAAAGGCATGATTCCTAATCGTTTTCCCGACTACGGAGAATTGCCGGAATACAATACAGTGGATGCGTCTTTGTGGTACATACATGCGGTGTATAAGTATTATCTCTATTCTAAAGATATACTAACAATTCAGAATAAGCTGTATCCGGTTTTACACGAAATCGTCTCCTATTACCGTAAAGGCGCCCGCTATAATATTCACATGGAGAGCGACGGTTTAATCTATGCCGGTGAAGAAGGCATTCAACTGACATGGATGGACGCAAAAGTGGGTGATTGGGTGGTGACCCCCCGGATGGGCAAGGCGGTTGAGGTCAATGCCCTTTGGCATAATGCATTGAGGATTATCTCTTTTTTTGCGGAAATCATGGATTTAGAAAATGATTACCGTGAATATTCTGCGTTGTCTGCACAGGCAGGCAATTCATTTAATGAACTGTTTTGGTTCGAAGAAGGCGGCTATCTTTACGATTATGTTGACGGCGGAATGAAAAACTCTTCTATTCGCCCGAATCAGATATTTGCCATAAGTCTACCATTCGTGTTATTACCCTTCAGAAAACAACAGGCTGTTTTTGAGATCGTAAAAAAACATTTATTAACACCTTATGGATTGAGGAGTCTTTCCCCTGCAGATAAAGATTACATTGGTGTTTATCGCGGAAATGTTTATGACAGGGATAAGGCATACCATCAGGGCACCGTATGGGCGTGGCTGATAGGACCCTATCTTGATGCATTTTTTAAGATATACGGCAACAATATTCATACACAAAGAATGGCGGTTGAATTACTACAACCGTTGTGTAATCATTTGTACGATGCCGGAATTGGTTCTGTTTCAGAGATTTTTGACGGAGATTATCCCCATACGCCGCGCGGATGTATATCACAGGCCTGGAGTGTCGGTGAATTGCTACGGACAATATTTGAAAATTTGGCAAAGTAGGTGCTTCTGTATCACTCCTTTCCATCTTTCAGTCAAACAAATAAGGATTTCTAAAGATGAATAATGAAAAAACTAATATTTGTGCTAATATTAACCCGAACAGATATAATTAATAGAAATAAACTTGACTTGGTATAATACCAACTACTCCCCTTTGTTTACAAAATAAAACAGGGCGCTAGCTTGGTATTAAGGTGTTATTTTTACACTTTTCTGGTAAGCAACCGATTGTACTGATTTTAAAGGAGATTTATTATGAAGACTAAAACAATCCATGAAAAAGAATTTTTAAAAGACATACAACATTACTTTGTTAAAAACCACTGAAACCGTTCATAAAGTGATATATTTTGTATGCCTTTGCGTTCGGCATCCTACTTATTGTATGGTATTAATCAAGGATTTTTCAAAGCATAAATCCTTTTAAATAGAGGGAATTAAGGTTGTTTTGCATATTATTTTAACAAAGTAATGATACAAGATTTACCTGAACCTATGCAAGAGAAACTAGCTAAAATTATTCATCTTCTTAAAAAAGAGCTTGTTCAACCTGAACTCAATGAAAAATCTGTAACAAATGAATTTCTTTCTGTATGTGGAACTTGGGAAGACGACAGAAGCATTGAAGAACAAATAAATGGTTATTTATTCGAGTAGAAAATCATCTACAAATATGGAGAATGTCTTTCGAAATATCTTCTCGATACAAATACTTGTGTTTATTTGCTCAATGGTAATGAGATTCTCAAAAGGAGGGTTAAAGAAATCGGTGTTTATTCTTTAACGATATCTATTTGTGCACTGGCTGAATTATACTTTGGGACTTACAATTCAAAGAGAGTTGAGGAGAATTTAAGACGGATAGACTTATTTAAAAAGAATCTTTCCATTTTATCCGATAGTGAGGAATCCGCAAAACTCTTTGGGAAGATTAAAGCTGATTTAAGAACTAAAGGCACAATTATCGACGACTTTGACATTTTAATTGCGCGTATAGCTAATGCTAACAGCCATATTTTAGTAACGAATAACACAGACCACGTTGAAAGGATAGAAGGTTTAAGGATACAGAATTGGTTGAATAAGAACTCCTAAATGACATCATCAATTGTTTTTTACTTTAATTGACTGTGACTAAAATATGACCGTTTCCAAGGGAATCGAAAGAAATCAGGCGAAGTTGCCAAAATTTAAGACGTGTATTAAGTTGTTATTAAAAAAACTGTATTTCATGTATAGCGAAAAGCATCTATTTTGTGACACTTTAGTCTTTTGGAAAAGCGAAAACGCTCGTTCAGGAATTCCTGCCTGGTAACGAGCGTTTTCTAAACGAGCGCATCTTCCGCTATTTCTTTACACTACTCATCTTTTTTTATTACCTGAACAGACAAATAATTTTCAATCCCCATATCCTTAATTTGCTGCAAGTGTTCCTCCAAATCATTTGCGTGTTTTTCTTCATCGGTCAAAATATGTTCAAGCAACTCCCTGGAACCGGCGTCTCCAACCTCAGCGCACAAGGTGATTGATTTTTGGAGTCTCTGAATTGCAATTTTTTCCAAAGCGTAATCATTCTCCAGTTGCTCCTTAACAACCTTTCCTACAGTAATTTTACCAAGATCCATTTTTGGTATGCCTTCTAAATACAACAAGCGTTCAATGAGTTTTTCCGCATGCTTCATCTCTTCTATGGAATTTTTCTCATTAAATTCATACAGGCGTTTATATCCCCAGTTTTCACACATCTTGGCATGCACAAAATATTGGTTAATCGCTGTAATTTCAGCCATTAACAACTCGTTTAAAACCACAATAACCTTTGGATTTCCTTCCATAAAACACCTCCTTTATGTAATAAAATAATACTTATGTAATAAAGAGGAAATGGCGATAGTATCGCCACTCCGTAAACTTATGAAAGTATTATAACATTGAATTAATGTTTTTTGCATAGGGAATTAAATACTTTTTATCGCAATAGTTTTAGTCAAATAATAAATCTATAAGGGAGGGATTAGACCGGTAGAGTAGAAACAGACGACGAGAACTTAGGCAGAAGTTTGTTTTCTCTGTTTGCTGGCTGGTTTCCCGCCAGTGCCACCATATCTCCGCCATATACTTATCATCTGCCCCCCTCGTCAAACC
>NZ_CAADGZ010000139.1:0-8221 GCF_900696675.1 uncultured Candidatus Kuenenia sp.
TTGACGGAGAAAGGCCAGAAGTTCTCTTGTTCACTGATGACCGCTTCAGCCCTTGATATTAAAGCACTTACGGAAATGGCGGCATGAAAAACACGCATAAAAAACAAGAAATTGATGGATAGTAGTACGGAAATTTATTTTACAATACATTCTCATATAACCTCATTTAGCATACGATTCTTCTTCCAACAAAATTTTCTCCATTCTCACTCATCATCCTCTTCCAAATTCTTTTTTTCCGTGTATTCCGTGGTTGCCATATTTTACTTATAATTTAATGAAACCGTGTTCGCACCATTCCCCATAACATTCCAAATCCCAGAGCACCTGCCCTGAGGACAAGTAAAAACGGAACACATAATCCAACGAGGCAATCTTTTCTGACGCCCAATATCATTAAAGGCAGGGATAGTAGGAAGAAAAATGCACCTGCGCCAAATGCCGCATACAAGCCAGTGGGGGAAAAAACAGAAAAGGAAATGCTCATTAGGAATAAAAACAGAAAAAGAATCTGTAATTTTAATGTTTGAGGGGTGTAGGTATCTTTAAGCATCTTGCCGGGAAATTTTTTATATACTACCGTCCGCCAGTACCCCCTCCAGAATTTAAGCCTTGCATACCTTTTTACCGAAGCGGGATGGTCTAAATGAAAAACAATGGCGTTTGGATTGAACACCATTTTAAATCCCCGCGTTGACATGCGGTACGACAATTCCGTATCTTCATTGTTCGCAACGGGAAAACTCGTATCAAAACCGCCAAGCTGAAGAAACGCATCTTTACGAAAACCCGCGGAATACGTGTCAACCATGTCGATTGATGCAGCCTTTTTCAGCATTTCAAACCGCTCTTCAAACTCAAGCTGGGCGAAACGGGCTACAATACTTTTCTGCCTGTTCCTATATGCCCCTTTTACCGCCATTACGCTTTTATCGTTGAACGGCGCAGCCATTTCCCTTATCCAATCAGGTTCCGGCACACAATCGGAGTCGGTAAATAAAATAATTTCTCCTTTTGCCGCCATTGCTCCTTTATTCCTCGCCGCCGCGGGCCCACTATTTTCCTGCCGGAGATATTTTATATCATACGCCCTTGCAATTTCACCTGTTGCATCTTTTGAACCGTCATCTACCAAAATTATTTCATATGAAGCGGATGGATAATTTTGTTGTTTCAGGGCATGTAAGCACTGCCCGATTGTTTTTTCAGCATTATAGGCTGGTATTATGACTGATATGGAAAATGGCATACAATATTTTCGTCTCTGAATGAGTGAAATGAAAAATCATGGCGCAGCAAAGCCGCAATTAAAATGTAGAGATGCACGGCCGTGCGTCTCTACCGATACTAAATGGAAGCGAGAGCTTCCAATGCAATTGCGTTCCCAAGCCGGAGCTTGGTAACGAGCGTTTTCCCTTTTTCAAAGGGCTAACCAGAAGCTATCGAATGATAATTCCCGCATACCCTACCACCTGATCATAATCGCCGGTGACGTCCCCGCTCGTTGCGTAGCGTACGAGTATTGCTTCTTTTGCGCCACGTTCTTTGGAGCAAGTAAGCATAATCACTGCAGGGTATATTCCGCACATGGAAATGCGTAATTCGCGCACCTTGTTGTATAAGCCGTCTTCGTTAAGCGCTAAAATTTCATTGATGGCAATGTTATCTTTCTTGTTTGCAGACGCCTGCGGCTCGTGATGCGTCATATCGGAAGATGCCACTACGAGCGCATCGGGGTGCAATTTCTGCAGCATCTGGGACATGCACTTCCCTATGGTTTTCAAGTCCTGAATTTTTCTGGAGGCTATGGTCATTACAACTATCTCTGTTTTCTGATTAAAATATTGAATAAAGGGTATTTGTACCTCTGCAGCATGTTCATACAAATGAGCCTCCTTGTCTCTTTCTATAAGGTGGCAACTATTAACCAATTCATCCACCGCTTCCTCATTTACTGCTATCTCTCCAAAAGGGGTTATCCAGGAACCTCCTGGCCAAATTGAATAGGGCTTGCCATATCCGGTATGATTTGGTGACAATATCACTACCAAATCCGGTATCGTAATGTGCGAATATAAACTTCCGGCAATACTGCCGGAGTACATATAGCCCGCATGAGGAGAAACTGCCCCCAGAGCAGATTGTTTTTCACAATCCTTGATGATAAAAGTATCGATCTCATGTTGTAACCGGCTTTTATCCCCGCTGTAAAAAGACCCCGCTACTGCTGGTTGACGTATCATTTTATTTCTCTATTAAATTTAGTTGTTAATAAAAATAAATTGTACAAAAAATATCAAAAACACGTTAGCTTTTATGGGGCAATGACGTATGTTACTGCTTTTCCCCCGGTTGGCTAAATAGTTGCCATAATTAGAGAAAATTCCTTGAAAACGATGATAACAGATGTTATCTTTTTTATATAAATACCATTTCGATTCATCTGTTCCACAATTCTTCTTAAACAACCCTTCCCAAATCAGATTTGAAGAATCTAAACAAATGGCGGTGTAGCTCAGATGGTTAGAGCAGCGGACTCATAAGCCGCAGGTCGGGGGTTCGATTCCCTCCGCCGCTACCATACTTCCGGTCTTATGCGATGGAACATTGAGCATTAACTTCCAAAACCGTGTAACTCATGTTACGCAATAAGAAAAATGTTCAATATTCAAATTTCAATACTAAAGATTCAAAAAACCTCTAAATTCCAAATCCTTATCCACATTTTTTATTAAGTCCTCCTCATTAAATGCAAAACAGGGATTGATTTCAATAAGTCCCTTTACATTATCATTAGAATCCTTCGGGATGGCAACCCCCGCCTTTCGCAACCATTGGCCAAATATATTTACCATGTCTTGTTGCGCTGTTGCGGGAGAATCGTCTCCTTCTGCATTTTTTACCGGAGAAAATTCCTCCTTGCGGATAACTTCCATAAGTACACCATTTTTCACGTGCTTTAAAACGTCAAATATAAATGTTTCAAATTTAATGGCGTTATTTTCTTTCGGGGTAATCAAATTGCCGTTCAAATCAATAAAAGGAACCTTTTTTATTGCGATATGATACGGAAGGTAGGTTTCCATTTGAAACAGCTTTTCAAGAAAGGCGATGCTGAATATGTGAATCGCAATATTTCCTGCATTATATTTTAAAGTGCCATCATTGTTTTTTGCATATTTGTCCTCCTGGCTCAGTTCCGAATACTCAACCACGTGCAAGTGTCCGTCAAGAGAAACAATCACTCCTACTTTTTCATCAGGGCTGCGTTTTTTAACCACCTTTGATGACACATCCGCGCCATCCATAAGATGATAGCCAATAAATACAGGGTCTGCCATTTTTATAAGCACGTTATCCACCTGGTGATAAAAGATGTGCCTGACCCCCCGTTCTTTTATATCATTTATAATACTTTTTTCCTGAAGCGCAATAATTGTGCCCCCATGACCGTTCGGGCTCATTACAATATTTGACTTTGCATTCATCAAAATTTTTCCGTTCATATCTACTGTGGGAATCATTCGTTGGGTAAAGAAATATACCCGTTGTTGGTCAAGCCCGAAGAATTTGTTTGAACGGAAAAACTCCTGCGTGTCGTGATCATTTGTTTCGCTTGTCATAATATACCAGGGAAACATTGCGTTGTATTTCGTTTGAAGAGCGCGTATTTTCTCGGCATGAAGTTGAAAAATGCTTTTTTTGTTGATTGGCGATATGGGGAGCATGCCCTTTGGTCCATCGATTCCCAGCCGTGTTCCCTGTCCCCCCGCAACGGTAAGGATGGCAATTTCTCCATTGCACAAGGACTCCTCCCCCACCTGTTTCGCCTTTTCAGCAGCTTTTTTTCCAGTAATATTTTCCGGAATGCCAATAATCGGTGGGGGTTGTAAATTTTTCTGAAACATGTCAGAAGCGGAAATAAAGCTTTCGTGAAAAAGTTTTTGTAAAAGCGTAAAATCTATTGAAGATATCTGTTTCAAAAGATGCAGCTTTTCGGCAGTAGTTATCTCGTTCCACCAGCTAAAAATGTGGTACTGGCCGGTTTGAAATGCCTTTTCTATAAGGTGCTTATAATCAGGATATGCTTTTTCAATATGGTCTTTGTTTACGGTATTCATAATTTAATAGTATAGGAATTTTCATTTTGCATGTGAGTTTTCAGGGTGGCGCAAACAAGAGAAAAACGCAGGATTTAGTGTCCCTGCTTAGTGCCCCTCCTCCCGGTTGATTAAGTCGTCCATGTTTGAACCGAAACGTTTTGTATGTTTCATAATGCCTGTCGGCAATCAAAAACGACAGACCAATGAAACAATGAACTTTATTATACGCTATTTTTTAAAATGTAAAATATTTATTTTCCCTCTTTTTTCCTGCGCATGATTTATTATTTTTTATCCTCAAAGGTATAAGTAAAAAGAAGAAGGAAAAGTAACATTTTAGTAACACTTTAGTCTTTTGAAAAAGCAAAACGTTCGTTCCCTAGCTCCGCAGACCTGGTCAAATGAACTCTGTTATCTCAAAAATAAGGGGGTAACTCCTCATATTTTATGGGAATGTAATTGCATTGGAAGCTCCTGCTTCCACTCTATAAGAAATATGGGGGATCTTTCAGGCGGGCTCAGATTTATAATCTGAACCCGCCTGGCGTAGCGATATGCTTTCTGTCCAGGGGCGAAGCGTTTGCCATAAATCTTCATAAATGCGTTCTTACCCAAACCGGCAGATGTTTCGCCCCTACTTTTTTAAATTAAATCGCATCCCGTCGCTTGCGGCTATAATGTTGAGTCCTGTTTCCGCTGATAATTGTTCGGCAACCTTGTGGGGGTGAGCCTTGAGCATGGTCATTCCAAAATGATTCAATAATGTAGTTTTTGGTTTTAGTGTGGTGACTATTTCTTTGACGTCTCTTATTGTCAGGTGATACAGCCATTTTCTTGTGTCGCGGTCAGCGTTATAGCGGACAACGTTGATAACCAATGTGTCACCATTGTAGCACTTTAATAAATCCGGAAAGTAACGGGTATCGACGATGTGTGAAATGGTATATTCTGGGGTAATGAAATTAATGCCGTATGTTTCACTTGGATGCTGATGTTTGAGCGGTGTTTCAAAGTAGACGCCGTCTGACAGTTGATAACGCCCACCTTCCTTTATGATAATTATTTTAGTGATATAGTTTCTTACATAGTGGAAAACAACCGGATCTTCCGTTAATGCATCTTCGGGGGCGTAGAGTGTTCCTCTTTTCTTAAATCCCCCTTCAGTCATTGCTTCTATCATAACATTCACATCTGCGGCATGATCCAGATGCCTGTGGGAGAGGATAATTGCATCCAGTTGCATCGGGTCCATTTTTGGCCTGCTTGAAAGGCATCTTACAAGGCATCCAGGACCCGGATCTACCAAAACGTTGAAACCGTGCAATGAATACCAAATGCCCCCTGATGCGCGGAGTTGTTTCGATACGACAATCCTCGCCCCGGCCGTACCGAGGAATTTTATAAAATCTGTTTGAATGGTCGTTTCCATAGTATATTTAAGAGAGTTTGTAAAAATATTTTGTTTCCGATATTTTCATATTATATTATAGGAAGACGTTTTTTGTAGCGTAATGTTGATATATTTTTATTAAATGATAGGAAACGCCTTTTTTGTTCATCAAATCAAATTCAAAACGTACCTCCCTTTTTTCCTGTATTCTTGTCTTAATACCGGTCTTTTCCCTTCTGCTTTATATAAATGCCACTCACGGGAAATTTGTTTATGATGATTTCAAGGTTATCGTGGACAACGGTTTTATCAAGGACTGGAAGTATTTTCCCGCATTGTTTTCTGCAGATTATTTTATCATTTCAGGGGAGATGAGTTACCGGCCATTTGTGACCTTTTCTTATTTTGTTGATTATAGCCTCTGGCAGCTCAACCCTTTTGGTTTTCATTTGACAAACGTTTTATTACATGCAGTAAATACCACGCTTTTTTATCTTTTCTTCCGCCAGGTGATAAAAAATAAAAAGATACTGTGGCTTTCCACACTTTTTTTTATCACACATCCGATTCTTACGGAAACAGTAAATGCTATTGGATATCGCGAGGATCTTCTTTCTGCAACATTTATGCTTATCTCTCTCATCTGTTTTGTAAAATCTGACACATTGCTGTTTGAAAGCAATGGGGAGAAAAGACGTTTTATCATGTATTATTGCCTCTCTCTCCTTACGTATTTTCTTGCGCTTTTTTCAAAAGAAATGGCCATAACCCTGCCGGCTATTTTATTCTTATTTGTTATCTTTTCAGGCCAAGGCATGCGGCAAGGCATTTTGCGAAGGCTTAAAGGTATTTATATTGGATATTTTGCCGTTTCACTGTTTTACATCGTGATACGATTTGTAGTATTAAGAAATCCGGCAGTGCAGGCGGAGTATCAGCCTGGGGGATTCTGGCTGAATATTTTTACGATGCTTAAGGTGCTGGCATCCTATATCAAGGCGTCTTTCTTTCCGTTTAACCTGAATGCGGACTATGTGGTGCCCCTTGTAAAATCTTCTCTGGAGTGGTCAGGCATTCTCTCCGTCTTGTTTTTATGTGCCGTTTTTGTCATCCTTGCGAAACTATGCAAAGTGAGGCATTTCTTTGCCTGCTGGATGGCCTGGTTTTTCATCACGCTCCTGCCGGTTATGAATATTGTTCCTATCGGAAATATTATGGCGGAAAGATATCTGTATCTTCCCGTTATGGGCTTTTGTGTGGTAAAGGGGATACTTATCTACCGTATTACCGATACAACGCTGTCTTCCCGTGCTATTCCTTTAAGAAAAGTGGTGCAACTGGTCATCATAATTTTTATGGTAGGCAGCAATGGCTTTTCTATTATAAGGAAAAACGGAGACTGGCGGGATGAATTTTCATTGTGGACAAAGACCCTGGTAAGGTCTCCGCAAAGCCATCGTGCGCATTGCAATCTTGGAAACGTTTATTTGGAAAAGGGGAATATTGAACGGGCCCAAAAGGAATATCAGGCCGCATTGCTCTGCAATGCTGAAGACGCCAGCATACACAGCAATCTTGGCATAGTATATACGAAACAGGGATTAGAACAAAAGGCAGAGGCAGAATACATAGAGGCAATCCGGCTTGACAGATATTACGCGCAGCCGCACAACAATCTAGGCAATATTTATTACAACCGGGGGCAGCTTGATAAGGCAAAGGAGGAATATCTTGAGGCGCTCAGGATAAAACCGGATTATTCGCATGCGCACAATGGGCTTGGCAGTGTTTACAATTCAATGGAAAAGCTTGATGAAGCCCTTGAGGAGTTTCGAGAATCCCTTCTGTACGACAGCAAATATATCCTTGCCGTAAATAATGTAGGGGTAAACTATGCAAAGCGGGGGAAGATGCATGATGCTATTGAGTATTTTGAAAAAGCGGTTGCGTTAAACCAAAATCAGCCGCAGAGTTATTACAATCTTGGCTTTGCTTATGAAAACCTGGAAGAGGGAGAAAGGGCTGTTCAGGCATACCGCAGGGCGGTTCAGTTAGACCCGGACAATTTTAATGCCCTCCTTGCGCTGGGCAATCTTTGCTACAGGATGGGTATGGCCGATGATGCGATAAACGTATTTCAACATATGATTGTTCGTTACCCCGGTGAGGTAAATGCTTATAAAAGGCTTGTATTTTTGTATCTTGTCAATAAGCGGGATGCCGAAAAATCAAAAAGTTATTTACTGGAACTCTTAAAAATAGACCCCGGCCAGGCCGCGCGGGAGGACATGAAGCAGGTTATCGAGTATTTTAAGCTGTCGGGAGAGTAAGCGTGCAGTCCGGCAGTCGGCAAATTGCAGATTGTAGACTGCTGATTGCCGACTGGAAACTGTAGACTGTGAATGGGTTGGAAAGTAAAAGTGGGCCCACAAGGATTCGAACCTTGGACACGCGGATTATGAGTCCGCTGCTCTAACCAACTGAGCTATGGGCCCCTTTATTGATGTTTGGAATTATACCACAAATTACTACCATTTCAATTTCAAATTTATAGTCAAACAAATCGTAACTATTCAGCGTAAACATTACACGACTCCTGGCGGGTTCACTCATTAGAAGGCTTTTGTCAAGGACAAAATATCTCCGGTCGCAAAAATATCTACATTTTCACGTTTTGAATACCCCTCCAAGTACGGAATCGCTCTTACTGCTGTTTACGAAAATGACT
>NZ_CAADGZ010000140.1:0-8087 GCF_900696675.1 uncultured Candidatus Kuenenia sp.
GTTATCATTACAGGAAGTTCTTAAGTGCTGGAATGACATTGCTTGTTCTTTAGCAGAAAATACAAGAATCCGAAAAACACAGATATCAAAATACTTCGAGCATACCTAAAACAAGTTAGCGCTTATGGGGGGGTACCCGTGAACTGCATGTTCAGGAAGCAACGGAATATATTACTCATCATTGGCCTAACCGATGAATACAAAATAGATGAAGTATCTTAAATTTAAAAAATAAAGAATAATAATAGGTATCATGAAGTTGCTTATTATTCCAGCCTCTGTTGTCTTGTGTAGCATAGGAAATTCAATAACAGATTTAAACAATTTTATTCTTTAGAGAGATAAGGAATTGAAAGAAATAGAAAAATCTCTGAACAAAAAAGCTGCTAAAATATGTTTTAAAAAGCAGTATTTACTTTAGGTTCGATACAATAAAAACAATAGCCTTGTTTCTTAAAACAACGTTTTGCATGGCTATTAAAAATTCACTGGATTGGCCTTTGTATTAACCTTCATCTAAACGATAACATATATCATACTTAAAAGGAATTTCCTGTAGAGTGTTTTAAAACATAACGAAAGAATTGAAATTCCTTATACATGTGAAGATCAAATTAATTGATGCATTTATCAAATATTTTGCAACAATTAATTTGTGCTTATTTCAAATCAGTAAATTTGTGTTTGTGTATATGTCTTCTGCCAGGAAGACCTTGTTGCATAGATATTAATGACGCTATATTCGGGAAGTTAATACCATACAGACAATAACCTGCCTCGTGTATTAAAATTTATTTAAAACTATTTTCCAATTATAAAATTATATTTGACACTGCATAAAACTTGTGATAGTTTTACAATGTGTAAAACAATTGTGTCGTTTATAAATTTCCCAAAGGAGATGTTTTATGTTAACAAAAAAACATCTATCAATGTTAAGCATTTTAGGTGCAATCGTTGTGTTTTTCCCCATGGTATCAAGGGCATCCACATTTGTACATCGGATGCCGATAGCCTTATAAATTTGAGATATTTAATATTAAAGATTGTGCAGATGAAGTAGATAATTATAAGTTAGTTAAGAGATACATGATGAAAACCATTCTTGTAGTAGAAGATGATAAAAACCAACTATTACTGTATAAACAGGAATTGGAAAGCGAGGGGTATAATGTTATCACCGCAAGGAACGGCGTAGAAGGCATAAAAGTGGTAAATGATTATTTGCCGGACATAATAGTCATGGACATTATTATGCCAAAAATGGATGGACTCGAAGCTATGGGGAAAATTTTAAGCAAACACAGGAAAATACCAATCATTATTAACACGGCGTTTAGTTGTTATAAGGTAAGTTTTTTGTCCTGGTCAGCCGATGCGTACATAAGAAAATCCTCTGATCTTCAAGAATTGAAAAATAAGATAAAAGAATTATTAGAAAACAAGTAAATTTAAATATTTATAAAAATAAATAATATAATGCCCCCTATCTTCCAGTAACAATAGTAATGAATATATTCTTCGCATTTTCAGGAAGGCCTTTTTACCATGGGTATTTACTTTTCCCGGATACCTGGGGGTATTATGGAATTTTTATAAAAAGATAAAGAAGAAATATAAACTGATGGATAATAATGGCAATCCCATCCCTCATACTATTTTTATAAGTCTTCTCTCTGATTGCAATCTTGCCTGTGATCATTGTTATGCCAGGATCTATAAGGAAAAAAAAATTTTGCCGGGAGAAATGTTAGAAAATATTCTTTTACAAGCTGAATCATTGGGTAGTTTCATTTTTATGCTTACGGGTGGCGAGCCTATGCTATATCCAAATCTCATGGAGATTTTAAGCGGCCATAAGAATAGTTTTTTTATCCTGATAACGAATGGGACTATGATTTCTGAAGCTGTTGCAAAAAAGGTGTCCGGATTACCGCATATAATTCCGGTAATTAGTTTGGAAGGAGATTTAAGAGAGACTGATAAACGACGGGGCGCTGGTGTCTATCATAATGTTATGAATGCCTTTGCAAATCTGAAAAACAATAAAATACTCTATGGTTTTTCTATCACGGTTACAGCAGAGAATGTTGAATTAATTCAAGTAGAAGAGGCATTTTGGGAAAAGTACCCTTTTGGCGCCAAGTTAGGATTATTTATAGAATATATACCGACTGGCAGATCGCATGATTACGGGCTATCCCTATCAACACAACAACGGACTTTATTTAGGCAATGGTTTTTAAATCTGAAAGAAAGAACGAATACCTACTTACTGCATCTTCCAAATGATGGCCGTCTCTTGGACTGTAGCAGGAAGGCGGGAAGTGAATTCATCCATATTAATCCGGAAGGTTATACAGCATCGTGTATATTGTTGCCGTCTGACAAATATAGTGTGTCAGAGTCGCCTCTCGAAGTGTGCATACAAAGATTATATAAAGACAACGAGGAAGACAAGCATCTGTGCGAAACAAGTGAAAGCCATCCCTGTGTGAATTACAGGAAAAGATTAAAAATGCAGTATAAGACATGAGATAATGCGAGAGGCTAAAACGAAATGACTGAATTACAGTGGCATACAATGCATGCCAATGAGGTAATAAAGAACCTTGATACTTCGGTTGACGCCGGACTTAGCCTTAACGAAACGGAAAACAGGCTAAAGAAATACGGATACAATCAACTGGAAGAAAAAAAAGGTGTATCTCCCTTCATCCTCTTTTTGGGGCAGTTTAATAACTTTATTGTCTGGGTATTGATTGCTGCCGCCATAGTCTCCGGAGTTTTGAGGGAATGGATCGATGCGTTAGCCATTATTGCTATCGTTATTATTAATGCGATTATTGGGTTCATACAGGAATACCGCGCGGAGAAATCACTTGAGGCCTTACAAAAAATGTCTGCACCCTTTTCAAGGGTAACACGGAACGGCGAAATACAATCCATCCCCTCCCGGGATATTGTGCCGGGAGATATTGTATTGTTGGAGGCAGGTGATTACGTCCCTGCTGATGGCAGACTATGCTCTTCCTTTAGTTTTATGACCCAAGAGGCTTCTCTTACAGGAGAGTCAACGCCGGTTGGTAAGTCCACTGAACCACTCCCCAATCCTTCTTTACCCATTGCCGATCAGAAAAATATGGTATTTATGGGGACCTCGGTAACGAGTGGTAAAGGGACGTGCGTTATTGTAACAACGGGAATGCACACAGAGTTGGGCAAGATTGCCGGTCTCATTCAGGAGGCAGGGAAGGAAGAGACCCCCCTTCAGCGAAAGCTCGAGGTGTTTGGGAAAAAATTGGTTTATTTGTGTTTGGGGATCGTAACAATCGTATTCCTTTTGGAGTTGTGGAGAAAGGATCCATTATTAGAGGCATTCCTCATATCTGTGAGCCTTGCCGTGGCTGCCATTCCGGAAGGTCTTCCAGCAATCGTGACTATTGCCTTAGCCTTAGGGGTGCAACGCATGGTGAAACGGCACGTACTGATCCGAAAGCTTCCATCAGTAGAAACTTTGGGATGTGCTACAGTTATTTGCTCAGACAAAACAGGCACTTTAACACAAAACGAGATGACCGTAAGAAAGATATTTGCCAATGGTAAAACCATTGACGTATCGGGGACGGGTTACATGCCGGATGGAAATTTTCTTGTCAACGGAGAATCTCTTCTGGGAATTGACCAGAAAGCACTCGAAAAGACACTGGAAATAGGTGTGTTATGTAACAATACCCACCTTAAAAAAGAAGACGCTACATGGAAGGTTATTGGCGACCCTACAGAGGGCGCCATCTTAAGTGCAGCAGGAAAGACAGGTATCTGGAAGGAAATGTTGGATAAACAATTCCCCCTCATTTCAGAAATTCCCTTTGATTCAGAACGAAAGAAGATGTCTACAATAAGAGGTACCTCCCCTGCTTTACAGGTATGTGAAAAAGGTGCGCCTGATGTAATCTTACAGGATTGTACAAAGATTTATCATGATGGAACGACAAGGGATTTGACAGAAAACGATATACAGGTCATTTTGGAGGAAAACAATAATTTGGCAGGGTCTGCCCTGCGCGTCCTCGGTGTGGCATACAAGCCTCTTGACCGGGAAATCACCAACCCTGTCCCTGACACAGTAGAAAGAGAGATGATCTTTGTGGGACTATTAGCCATGATTGACCCACCCAGACCAGAGGTCAAAGAAGCCGTTGCCGTTTGTCATACAGCCGGTATAAAGACGGTCATGATTACGGGTGATCACAAGAATACAGCCCGGGCTATTGGGGAAGAGCTGGGATTTCTTAGCAGCAATTCCTCAAAGGCTATTGATGGAATAGAGTTAGATGCGCTTTCCGATGACGATTTAGCAAAAGAAGTGTCAAAGATAGCCGTATATGCACGTGTAACTGCTGAACACAAACTCAGGATTGTAAAGGCATGGAAGAAACAGGGAGACGTTGTGGCCATGACCGGTGACGGCGTAAATGACGCCCCTGCTGTAAAAGAAGCAAACATCGGCGTAGCCATGGGTATTACAGGAACCGATGTCACAAAAGAGGCGTCCGATATGGTTATAACGGATGACAATTTTGCTTCCATAGAGGCAGCCATTGAAGAGGGACGAGGTATTTATGACAACATTAAGAAGTCCATCCACTATCTGCTCTCGTGTAATACCGGTGAGATTTTGACAATGCTCCTCGCATCGATATTCAATCTTCCTATCCCCCTATTCCCTATCCAGATATTATGGATAAATATTGCCACCGATGGTCTGCCGGCATTGGCCTTGGGTGTCGATACGGTAGATCCTGACATTATGAAAAGACTGGCAAGAAGGTCAACAGAACAAATCATAGACAAGCGTCTAGGTATCCTGATTCTATTTCAGGGTTTTCTCATTGCCATGAGTACCCTTCTGGCATATACGTATGTCCTGTACTATGGAACCCGTGCAATACCTGACTATCTTTACCACTGGTTTTGTAATGAAGCGGCTCCTCACCTGTTGCGTGGGGATATCGAGCTGGCCAGAACAATTGCCTTCTGTGTGATGGTCGTCTCACAATTATTTCACTCTTTTAACTGCAGGAATGCAAGACGTTCCTTATTTGAAATTGGTGTTTTTACCAATAATAAACTCCTGCTGGCAGCGGGGATTTCGTTGGCCATACAGGTGGCTATCGTCTATACCCCTTTCTTCGAAGATATTTTCAGAGTAAGACCGCTGGGGTTAATTGATTGGATTACCGTCTTTGGATTTTCTTCTCTTACCTTCATTATCATGGAGGTAGTTAAATATGGTAAAAGGGAAAAGAATTAGTAATCTTTTAATGAAAAGCGGTGATACTATGGTTTGTAAGAAATTTATAAAAACAGTTGCGCCGGTAATTATGTATCTACTTCTGTGGGGAGGTAATCTGATGTATGCTGGCGAGGTAGCGCACAAACACAGTGAAAACGACCCGCTGGCTGAGCATTCAACCACAGAGCCACCCATGTGCCCTTTTTGTGAGAAAGTGTATGTAAGTCCGGAGAAAGAAAAGGCACTTGCCGCAAAAAGTATGGTTTGCCCTGACTGCAAAAGTGAAGTATCAGCACTCGAAGTCCATCATTGTGACAAGTGTGGAAAAGACGTTCTTGTATGCACAGCGTGTCAAAAGGCATCCGCTGGTTTAAAAGCCGAAACAATGATAGGCAAGTGCCCCAAGTGCAAAAAGGTACTCTCAAGATATGTGAAGGGAAAGGCATTGGCAACCTGGAAAATGAAATGCCGGGATTGCAGGATGAAGTCGCAGGAATGGCTTATTCAGCATTGCAAGACATGCGATATAGACTTTCTGGCCTGTCCAATTTGTGAAAAAAAACAAGAGCGGTTTCAAAAATAGGTTTTTACTCTAAAAGTTTAAGGCAAAATCATTACTTCATTACGCTATATTTTGAAAGGTGCGATAATTATGTTGTTTAAACAAAAATTTCTTTCCTTGAGATATTTTATAATAATAGTCACTGTCATATTTAGTGTTCTTTCTGGTATACAAATATCCAATTATGTAGAGACATATTGCAATGCGTCTCTACAGGATGGGATAAATTTTATTTCTTCCGCAAATGCTGAAGAAACAAAAGAAAAGAAGATAATCTACTGGACATGCGGGATGCATCCTTCCGTCAGGATGGATAAACCAGGAAAATGCCCTATTTGCGCCATGGATTTAGTTCCTGTATACGAAAAAGGTGCAGGTATGGAGGAAGAAGGTGCATTAGCCTCCGTAGAATTAAGTGAACGCGCCCGTAAACTGGCACAGGTTAAAACTGACGTTATCGGATTCCGGTCGTTAACTAAAGATGTTTATACGGTTGGATTGATTGAATACGATGAACGGCTTAAAGCGGTTGTTTCCGCATGGATTCCTGGCAGGATAGACAAACTGTTTATTGATTTCACCGGTACAGAGGTAGTGAAAGGCGAGTCATTGGTATGGATGTATAGTCCTGATCTGGTATCTACACAGAAAGAGTATCTGTTGGCGCTGGAAACCTTTGAAAAAGTAGAGAATAGCCCTTTTAAGGAAGTGGTGGACGGCACAATATCTCTCATAGATGCAACCAAAAAAAGGTTGTTATGGTGGGGTATTAGTGAAAGACAGATTGAAGAACTTGCAAGAAACAGAAAAATAAAACAACATACGATCATCTATGCCCCGATAAGCGGTATTGTCATAGAGAAGAAGATGCTGGAAGGGCAATATGTTATGACGGGCGAGATGATATACACCCTTGCCGATCTTTCCAAGGTTTGGATGATGGCCAACATTTATGAGTATGAAATGGCGTGGATAAAGGTTGGACAGGAGGTGGAAGTCACAACTCCTGCATATCCCGGAGAGGCATTTATCGGAACGGTATCGTTTATAGAACCGTTTCTTGACGATAAGACGCGTTCTGTGAAAATACGGTGTGATATTCCTAACCGTCAGCTCAGACTCAAACCTGCCATGTATGTCAATGCCCGCATACGTATACCTGTTGAAGAACTGGAGGAACGAGACAGAACCTATGTGAGCGGACTGGATTATGTATGTCCCAATCATCCTGAAATTAAATCAAGCAGACCCGGTATATGCCCCGAGGATAATGTCCCATTTATAAAAAAAACCTCGGCGCGGCTTGAAATGACTGCCGAAGGCAAAACAGAGGGAATTGGGGAAACTGAATATGAGTATGTATGCCCGATGAATTGTTATGTGTCTGACAAACCGGGTGATTGCCCGGTATGTGGTATGCATCTCGAAAAAAAGGAAATGCCTGTTGATGAAACGGTGACGTGCATTTGTCCGCAGGAATGGGACCCTGATACTTCCCCAAAGTCTTGTCCTATGTGTGGTATGATGCTTCAGAAGAGTATAACGGTAACTTCGCCCACTGGTGAAAAGATACAAAAGTATGTCTATATGTGCCCTATGGCATGCATGACCTCGGATAAGCCTGGTGAATGTCCCGACTGTAAAAGGCAAATGGGCAGATGGGAAGTTAGGGAAGGTGTGGGAATGAAGGTGAAAAAAACAGAACACAGAAAACGTACCATTTACACCTGCCCCATGCATCCTGAAGTAACATCGGATAAACCTGATAATTGCACCAGGTGCGGAATGCGTCTTGAAAAAATCACACAAATGCTTGCCATTCCTGCCACGGCAGTTTTGGATACGGGTGTACGAAAGATTGTCTATATTGATAAAGGCAACGGTCAATACGTTGGGAAGGAAGTGATTCTTGGGCCAAAAGCGGGCGATTATTATCCTGTGATGGAGGGGCTTGAAGAAGGTGACAGGGTTGTCACATCAGCAAATTTCCTCATCGATTCCCAGAGCCAGCTTACAGGCGGAGCAAGTGCATTGTATGGCGGAGCGATGGAGTTTAAGGAAGAAAAATAGGCAAAAAAATACTTTGAAACCACAGATTTCCTAGCGCGGCCTTTGGCCGCAACCAAAAAGGTGATTTTTAGTTTATTATAAAGTATAGTAGTATCCTCGTAAATAGTAATCAGACAATTTGGAGGACACTACTTATGAATAAGTTGATGGAATTAT
>NZ_CAADGZ010000141.1:0-8014 GCF_900696675.1 uncultured Candidatus Kuenenia sp.
TTTTCATCCCCCATTCTTTTATGACCCTTATCCACAGGATATTTTTCATGGATTTCAATCAATTTTCCATTACTATCATAAATTTCCTGATAAGATTTTTGGTTTCTTCCCTGTCATCTACTTCTTTAACGTACCTTGCTTTCCACCCATGCCTTCCTTTTATCTCCAACCAATATTTTCTGCCCCCGTCGCTTAATTTTTCGCAATTAAGGAATTTTCTTTCATTAAGCAGCCTTTTACCTTTGATATCCATATACCCCCAATAAGTCTGAATTTCGATTTATATTATTATAAAAACAAAAAGCGATAAAAAAATTGTTTTTTTTATCTGGAAGAGGGATGTGAATTATCAAATCAAGACAGAGAACCGCACAAACCCTTCTTTATCAATTACATATTTGTCAATGGTAAAGATTCGACCCCTTCGTCTCCCTATTCAGGAGGTAGCTTGAACTGTCTGGCAGATGAAAGTGTAGATCGGCAAATAGTAGAGCGTTTAAGGCAAGATGGCCATCAGGTCATGAAAGTAATTTTACGTGGTATAGCTTTATGTCTCTTCTGGAAAATCTTCTAAAAACGCTCTTGTTTGTCGGTTAGCGAACGATGTCCATGATTGAGCGCTTCGAGCGCTGCCTCTTATTTTCATTTGCGGCCAAGTTCCCGGACAATCTTTAAAGATTAGGCCTCTTTTACTTTATTCTTCATATATGCGATAGCCACCACTTAAAAGCCAAATGATTTCCAAGGATCAGGATAGAAAACAGAAAAAAACTAACCAACACGTGAATGATTAACTCAGAAGGTTTCTTGTTCTCTCCAAGCCCCCTGACTATATAGTAACTTTCCACTATAAATGCTAAGGGAATATAAGAAACAATTGCTGCCTTATGTAACTTGTGGAGATATTCCAGAATATAATCCTCGGATAAAAGTAGTCCTATGATAAAATATGAAAAAAAAGATAGGATATACACCACTCCTAATATAATTGCTAATATGCCCGCCCAGTTTCGGGGGAGATCAGAGACATAGTTGCGAAGATATTGAGTACCAACACGAGCCGCCTTTTTTACACGACGTTCCAAGTCCAAGTTATAGTCTTCAAGCCGCTTGCGATACTGCTCTTCCTGGTCATGCAGGCGCTTTTTCATCAAGCAAGAGTCAATTCTTGCCTTGAGCAATACGGGATTAAAAGGTTTTGTTAAGTAGTCGTCCGCACCTTTTTCAATACAACGTACGATACTATCCATATCACCGATAGCTGAGATCATGATAACAGGAATGTGACGCCAAGATGCATTGCCTTTCAAATGACACAATACCTCGTATCCATCCATTTCTGGCATCATTATATCAAGCAGAATGATATCCGGAGGCTGTTCTCTTACTTTAGCCAATGCAGATAGTCCATTTTCTGCAAGGATAGAAATATGCCCAAGCTCATTAATCCTCTCGTTTAGGATATTGCGGTTAGACTCTTTATCCTCAACGATAAGAATTCTTGCCTGATTTGCCATGAAATTTCCCTCCGCAAATTTTCAACGCTTAAACACTTTTTAATAACTGCATACATTTGCTTTACATGGATAGGTTATCTACATCCAGTATTTCAATGGTCATCGCCAGATTACGCTCGTTATCCTTTGCTATTAGTATACGACGCTTTTCAAGGTGTTAACCCATTTCCTTTTGATTTGGAGGTCGTAGAGGTAGTATAAATGTAAAAGTACTTCCTTTTCCATAAAAGCTCTCCACCCAAATTTCACCACCATGTAATTCAACTAAACGTTTTGTAAGCGCTAAACTAAGGCCAGCCCCTTCATAATTCCGTGCTAATGAAGAATCCACTTGGCTGAATGCTTCAAATATTTTTTCTATATCTTCTTGTTTTATACCAATTCCTGTATCTGCAATAGCAAATTGTACATAGAGATCTTTCAATGTTGTGTCTATACACACATTACCATTTTTGGGGGTAAATTTTATTGCATTAGATAAAAGATTAAACAGTATTTGTTTTAATTTCAATTGATCTACAACGAAAGTAGGTATATCGGATTGGATAGTATTCTTTATTGTAATATTTTTCTTATTTGCAATTCCTGACACCGTATTTAATACGTCATCTATTGTTTCTTTCACGCAAATTTCTTCATATTTTAGCTCTAATTTTCCCGCTTCAATCTTTGAAATGTCTAACACGTTGTTAATCATGTTGAGTAAATGTTTTCCGCTGCTGTAAATATCGTCTACATATTCTCTTTGTTCATCATTTATGGGTCCAACCAATCCATCCTTTAAGACTTCCGCAAATCCAATAATTGCATTGAGCGGAGTACGAAGTTCGTGCGACATTGTTGCCAAAAATTCAGATTTCAATCTATATGCCTTTTCTAATGCAATATTTGTTTTTTGAAGATCACTGGTTTTTTCCTGTACTTTTTTTTCAAGCAGATGGCGATACTGTTCTTCCTGATCATGCAGGCGCTTTTTCATCAAGCAAGAGCCGATTCTTGCCTTGAGCAATACGGGATTATAAGGTTTTGTTAAGTAGTCGTCCGCACCTTTTTCAATACACCGTATGATACTTTTCATATCATCGATGGCTGAGATCATGATAACAGGAATGTGACGCCATGAAGCGCTGTCTTTCAAATGACATAAAACCTCGTATCCATCCATTTCTGGCATCATTATATCAAGCAGGATGAGATCTGGAGGCTGTTCTCTTATTTGAGCCAATGCAGAAAGTCCATTCTCCGCGGGGATAGAAATATGTCCAAGTGCATTAACCCTCTCGTTTAGGATATCGCGGCTAGTCTTTTTATCCTCAACGATAAGAACTCTTGCTGGATTTGTCATGAAATTTCCCTTAGTTAATTTTCAACGCTTAAATACTTTTTAAGAACCGCATATAATTGCTTTACATGGATAGGTTTTGCCAGGTGCGCGGTGCAACCCTTAGCAAGATAAGTTTTTTCGGCTTCAGCACCTGTACTGGCAGTCATGGCGATAATAGGAGTATTAACAAATTCTGGTATAGCTCGAAGCCTTTGAGTTGCCTCCAGGCCATCCATTACCGGCATCCGAATATCCATCAAAATCAATTCAGGTTTATGCTGTTTAGCCATCTCAATCGCCTCCTGTCCGTTTCTGGCAACTACTACCTGGTGGTTATGTACCTCCAACATTTCAACGGTCATCGCCAAATTACGCTCGTTATCCTCTACTATTAGTATGCGACGCCCTGTAGGAAATACACCATTTTCTTTTAAAACTTTCCCCACCTCTTTTTGTTCGGAAGATTTTTCTCGCGGTAATTTTTTCAGTGGTAGGGTAAACCAAAAGGTACTCCCCTTCCCCAATTTGCTCTCAACGCCAATTTTCCCATCATGTAGTTCCACCAGTCGGCGTGTTAGGGCCAACCCAATCCCTGTACCACCAAGTTGTTCATCGATCACATTCTCTGCCTGGTAGAATTCAGAAAAAATCTTATCGATCTTATCTTCCGCGATCCCAATCCCGGTATCCCTGACTTCTATTTTGACTCCGGAGTCTCCGTCACTAACAGCACAAATTTCAACCCGTCCATCTTTTGGCGTAAACTTGAGTGCGTTTGTGAGTAAATTCATAAGAATCTGCTTACACTTCCTAAGATCAGCCATCACAACTGATAGTTCCGGTTCAATTATTATTTTCACTTTTATCTTTTTCTTCACAAACTGACGACTCATCATGGATACCATACCATTAATTAGTTCATCGATTGAAACATCCTCCAGTTCGAGTTCCATTGCTCCCGCATCTATCTTGGACATATCAAGCAAATCGTTGATAAGAGACAACAGGAATTTTCCACTACTGTTGATTTCACCGATATATCTTAACTGTTTTTCATTGAGCTTTCCAGGCAATTGCTCACTTAAAAGATCGGTATAGCCAATGATAACATTGAGCGGTGTACGCAACTCGTGGCTCATATTTGAGAGGAATTGAGTTTTGGCTCTGTTGGCATGTTCTTGTAAGAGTTTAGCAGCTTCAAGGTTTTTGTAAGACGTGCGTAACTCATTCTCCACTTTCTTTCGTCCATTCATTTCTCGCGTCATTTCGAGGTTTGCATTTCTTAGTTGGGAAGGGCTCGGTAGTGCAATTGCCTTGGGAATAAGGGGCCAGATGGCTATGGCGGTAGATGCGGATGCTATGGCCGTAAGAAACTTTACGACACCTTCAAACCTATAAGAAGGGCTCCATAGGGTCCAGATATCCAGAAAATGAGTGGAACCACATGAGAAAATGAATAAACCAAACATGACGAACATCCACTTAAACTCCAGGTCTTCTCGCCTCCGCACGAAGTAAAATAGTGCAACAGGAATAGAATAGTATGATGCGGTAATAATGCCGTCAGAGATTACGAATAGCCATAAGATTTCAGGCCTCCATAGTAGACATTGCCCATGAGGCATAAAATCTTGGGTAAAGAGATTCTGAAAAAACTCAATCATGTTAATCCTCCTCCTACTTAATAGATTTTTTGCGTAACACCTTTTTTTTAGTGGCAAGGTAAACTAATCTGAAGATACACTCTGTGATTTTTGCGTTCTTTAATGTCCATAAACCTATGGAAGTCTATTTTTATATTTTTTGTAATTCCTCTTCTCTGTTTATTGTCTGATCGGCTTTATAGAATTCTTCACTATCCGGCAGCAACATGAAAAATTTTGGTGTATAGTCTATTTGCAGCATTGTCTCTTCTATCGTAAAATCCAAAACGTGCCCGCCCATTTTGGTGTCTTTGCTTATGAAATGAAAGTGATATCCCGGAACATTTAATCCTTCAACAAACGGCGGACAACGAAAGCCAACAATAGTACCCTCTATGTTTTTCGAATAAAAAAGCGGTTGTTTCTTTATAATAGCAGAAAGCGGCGCGTATGGTTTATGTTGTTTCGGAACACTTCGCAATTTTATATCGCGAAAACGTCCCTTTATCTGAATGGCATAGAAAATATTTTTTGTGGGAACGGCATTGTCCATAACCAGTTTAAACGTCTTAAAATCTACTCCCGGCTGTAATAACCAGGCCATCATGTTTTACCTGATAAATATTTCCACCTACAACTACCATTTCACCATCAAGGGCATTGAATGTTCCAATGCCAAAATTGCCATATTTTTTCAACTGGTCAATGGTAGTTTCTCCATTATAAATACCGCTTAACAAAGAAAATAAGGGGGTCATATCTGAATATTTTCTTGAATTGTTTATGTATTGTATGATCCTTTGCAAGCCGTTGACGGAAACGGCTGACTGCTTTACTCACAGAAAAATAACTCCGTGCTCCATACCTTTGACTGATTTCTTTTAATGTCATGCCACCATGATTTACCGCTAGAAATAGCATTATCTGTCTGGCAATATTATTATACATTGGCATTTCTAACGTTTCCCTTTTTACCCCAAATTCTTTGCAAACATGCTCCTCTAACGTGTCAACCGATATATCCTTCCTGAATGGTTTTACCCCGCTTAATTCTCTTGATGAAAAATTATCCTATCTTTTAAGTACTGTCTTTACCCAATCATCACTGCCCAATATCCACTTTCCCGCTGCTTTCAACCCCGGGTTGCTTCTATCCCTTATCCCTTCCCGGATAAATTCTAAATACTGCCCGTTTGCCCTATTCTTACTTTGAAATTCCATGCACAAATTTATGGGATCAGGTACAACCCAATGTCATTAAGTTAAGGTTATTTGATTAAAAACAACCCCCTATTTCCTCCTTTTCTAAGGGGGACTTTTACGGCCGGTAGATCAACTTAATGATATCACCCCTTCGGGGTTAATTATGGGTTTTTCGCATAATTTCTATAATCATTTCATCCCTTCGGGATTATTGGAATTATTCAAAGAACTAAAATGCTACGTGAATATTAACTCAACGCCTTCACCACATAACTTTAATATAATAATGGCGGTATTTTCTGTTCACATTTTTATTTCACCATTTTTTGGCTTATTCTGATTCCAGATTTTTTAAGTAATTAAAAAGATTTGATTTAAATCTCACCCACACATTTTCAATATTTGCTATGCCTTCTTTCATACGGTCCCATTCCAATTGAAATCCATAACTATGGTAAACGACATGTCTGAACCTGCGAAAAGGCGCTAAAGCAGACTATAGCAATTCATCAAACAATTCTGGCAAAGGAGTATGCGATGGGGCACAAAACCGCTTGAACAAATCCATATGCCAGGTATCGCCTGCGGGAAGAGGAATGGAATAAAATTTACTAATGCGTTTTAGGATATTTTCAATCCCACCATAAAATTGGGCAAGAAAAGCAGCAGCGGCAGTCTTTTCACGTGTAGTTGGTTCACGATCTGCGATGTCATTGCGCAAAGAAGTAATCTCTCGCAAAATACCTTCGATTAGCTCTATCTCAATATAAACTTCCTCTTTAAGTTCATCGGCTATCACAGTATTATTCTCCCTTTACTTTCGATGTGTTTGGTGAATCGGGATGGTGGACTCAAAGGCACAAGATCAAGCGGTGCATGCAGTTCTTCTTCCAGCCTTGCCGCCAGTTCATAAAGCTTCCAACCGGCAACACCGTCACAGGCAATATCAATATCCCTTGCTTGCGTTGGAGTCTCTATAATGCTTCCAAAAAGGATTAATCGGGTTGCACCGTAACTTTTAGCCAGAGAAACGATTTTTTCAATTTGTGACTGGGTAATTGGCATCTTCGAATCTCCTTAAACGGTTATATAAAATCATCGTACAAGATCAGAAGAGTAATTCAGGGGACACCATACTTAATTTTAGGAATCTTCGCTTTCCTCTAAAATGTAAAAGCGTCGAATCTTTTAAAATGACGATTTATTTGTTCCATTTAGAAATCAATAAATCTTTGTATTTCGTCAATAATAAACAGGCTGTCCAAGAATGTAATCAGCAAAACTTTTTTTCGTCTCTTTGCAGAGTGTTCAGGAAGGTTCTCAAAGCACTTCCGGAAACGATCCGTTGTCTGATGCATTTATAAAGCGCCGTCACTCCTTATCGGATTCTTTTTTTAAGCCATTTATCAAGAGACTCCTGGCTTTCTCAGGAACGTCTACCAGCTAATATGCCTTCGAAGCTAATACCTTCATCAAGATCAGGCCAATGAATTCCTTCTCCATCTCCAATCAATTCATAGTTTCCTCGTTCTGGTTTATTACCGTTCAGCAATCGAGGAAACCAAATAATGGGAACGGATATATTTCTCTCATCATTTAAATAAACTACAAAAGAACTCTCTGTAAAAACAACTTTTTGAGCCAGATATTCATGTTCAAGCACTAAAGCACTCATTCCATTTGTCCTGAAATAATTTTAATTTTCTTCTACCAATTTTTGAATCTTTATGAGATCACTATCACTAAATCCCTTAGATTTTTGTAGACGGATTGGATTTAATCAAAATTTGGCCGTAAATCTTTCCTTTTTTACATGAATATGGTCAGGAAATTGCATTCCTTTTCCCCTTTGAAGCGGCATTAAAACAAAAAACGAAGAAGATTACAATTTATTAATTCTTTATAACTATTCAGCATAATCTATTAAACTACTGAGGTACAACTCGTCCTCAAACTCCTGTTTGCGAAATGTGCATTCCCGATTTTTTGTAACCGTTTGTGTGATTGGGGCAAAACAACGCTGCCACGGGTTAATACTACTGTACGTTTCATTAAAACATGGCAGAAGTCAAAAAAAACCGGGAATGCACCTGGATCAACCCCACAAGGGCATGAAAGCTGCAAAAAATGTGGCAAGCCTGTCCCCCCGCTGGCGGGGGATTAAGGAGGTGGAATTGTCTGCGGAGGAAATCTGGGAGGTTTATAACGGATGTTCACCCCAAGTCAAAAAACAAAAGTGCCGTAAAAGCCTTATATTTATTGGCTTTTACGCCGAACAGCAAGCTTTTTTCTAGTGACTACCCGTATGTTCCGGCTTGGCAATACTT
>NZ_CAADGZ010000142.1:0-7954 GCF_900696675.1 uncultured Candidatus Kuenenia sp.
CTGCTCAACGGTATGTCCGTCCGCACCGACACTTCTTCCATTGCCGTCAGGGGCAAATATCCGTACTCCTCCTGCATCTCCTGTAATATCGGAATTAAATCGTTTGACGCGGCACGGGAAAGAATGGAATGACATTTGTCTAAATTAAATGATAATGAATTTACTTCATCCGACATAATTACTTCTCCTTGCAATAAAAAATATACTATTCCGGTAATGCTTTCTTACTATTGTTAATGTAGGGGCAAAGCATTTGCTGTATGCTGTATATTGTTATAAATGCTTTCATACCCAAACGAGCAAATGCTTCGCTCTTACTTATTGTAAAAGTTTAAAAAAATTCCTTTATATATTGAACCGCATTTTTAAAAATCAAAAAGCCATCCCCCGAATCTTTCAGTCCCTGACGTGTCCAGCATGGATGTTGTGTTGGGTCAACATTTCTTTCGGGGTGCGGCATCATGCCTAAAATTTGCCCCGTCTGGTCACAAATGCCTGCTATATTCAGAACCGACCCATTGGGGTTCATAGGATAGCCCGCATCTTCCCCATTCTCATCAACATATTGAAAGACTATCTGGCGGTTTTTCACTATTTTATCCAAAACATCTTTGTCCTTTGCGAGGAATTTGCCTTCGCCGTGTGCTACCGGCAAATAAAGAATTGGAGCATGCTCCCGGCGTATAAAATATGATGTGTCAGCACAAATTTTTAAATACACCCAACGATCTTCAAATTTATTGGAATCGTTGTGGGTTAACGTTGCTTCCTGATGAAATCTTTCAAACGAAGGCAGCAAACCCGCTCTCACCAGCACCTGAAAACCATTGCATATGCCCAGAATGAGTTTTTTTGCATCAATAAAATTTTTTATTTCATCTTCCAGATTGTATTTTATCTGGTTTGCCAGAATTTTACCTGCAGCCACATCATCCCCGTAAGTAAACCCTCCAGGTAAAGCTAATAATTGATAGTTCTCCAGTATTTTTTTATTGCTCAGCAGGACGTTAATATGAATTACCTCTGCCTTTGCTCCAGCTTTTTCAAAGGCGTACTTCGTTTCGTTGTCGCAATTTGTTCCGGCAGCCCGAAGGACTAAGATTTTTGGAGTTTTCATGGAAAATACCTTGAATCAATAACAAATGAAGAGGAGTATCAGTAATTTCTTCGCACACTTCCATTCGTCAGTGCGTGCTTTTTGGCAAAATATTTGATGGTGAAATCCGAAACAAATTCTAAATTTTAATTTTCAAATATTCAAGACCCGGTTTTTTTCATTGGATTTTGTATTTTGGAATTTGTTTCGCATTTTTTATCTCGTGCTTGTTTAGTTCTGGCTAAGCCAGCTTAGTGGTGAATGTTTGCTCCAGTCAGACAGGTCAAAAACAGGTTTTTCTTACCCATCCATACGCATTACCATCGAAGCGGAGACTGCCATGCTTCTTTCAAGGCATAAATGTCTTCTTCTATGATAGTGATATTGTTTAAACCGATAATTTTCAGACAGGGTTCCTGTCTTACTTTGCCCAATAAACCGTGGGGTACGTCTTTCATAACTGCCTCAAATTCTATTTTATGTTCCGGCTTAACCTCAACAAGGAATCGCGTGTTGGATTCAGAGAAAAGGATTGTGTCATTTCTTGTTATTTCACTCTCGACAACTGCCTGAGAAAGATCAAGTTCCATCCCATAGCCTCCGGCAAATGCCATCTCTGCCGCTGCAACGGCCAATCCGCCTTCCGAGCAATCATGGCACGACCGCACAATGCCATAGGCTGTTGCTATCGACAGGGTATTCATGGTTTTTTTTCCTGAAAAAGCATTCACCACCGGTACATTTTTCCCTTTATGCCCATGAATATAGTAATAATGCGAACCGCCTAATTCATTACGGGTCACGCCGACGAGATATATTAAATTTCCCGGTTCCTTTGCATTCATGGATACGGCATTCCTTACATCATCCAAAACGGAAATCGCAGATATGAGAAGCGTAGGCGGTATAACAATTGTTTCCGTCTCTGTAATAAATTCATTATTCAAACTATCCTTTCCGGAAATAAACGGCGTCCCGTAAGCCACGGCAATATCGTAACAAGCCTGTGCAGCCATGACAAGGCTTCCAAGGCGGTCGGGTTTATTTGTGTTGCCCCAGCAAAAATTATCCAGCAAGGCAACGCGCTTTAAATTTCCGCCAACGGAGATAATCTGGCGTAATGCCTCGTCAATGGCAGATGCGGCCATATGATAGGGGTCAATATCGCCATAGCGGGGGTTCATGCCATTTGATACAATAATGCCCTTGTTTCGCCACAGTACCGGCTTAATAATACTTGCATCACCCGGCCCGTCATTCTGCACACCCTGAAGCGGTTTCAGAACGCTTCCGCCCTGCACTTCATGGTCATACTGCCGGATTACCCATTCCTTGCTGCAAATATTCCATTCAGAAAGTAGTTTCTTTAAATCAGTTCCATAATTTTCTTTTTCGGGGAGGGATGGTTCTTCAAAACCGGGCACGTTCCAGATTGCCTCCCGTTCTAATCGTGGCAAGCCATTGTGGAGAAAATCCATTTCCAGCTCGCCTACCATTTCCGACTGATAATACAACCGAAGCATTTTGTCGTCGGTGAAGTGCCCAATAACTGTCGCTTCAACATCTTCTGCATTAAATAAGGCAATAACCTCCATTTCCTTTTCTTTTGGAACGGAAAGAACCATGCGCTCCTGCGACTCGGAAATCCATATTTCAGCGTAGGAAAGCCCTTCATATTTCAGCGGAACCTTCTCCAGATAAACACAAGCCCCTGTATACTGTCCCATTTCGCCCACAGCGGAAGATAATCCACCCGCACCGCAATCGGTAATACAGTTGTACAATCCCCTGTCGCGCGCCTGCAACAGCGTATCAAGTGTCATCTTCTCCGTTATTGCATTGCCAATCTGGACAGCGCCGCCTGACATGTGTTCTGACTGCTCATTCAACTCTGCCGAAGAAAACGTTGCGCCATGAATGCCATCACGCCCGGTTCGCCCGCCCACAACAACGATAAGATCATCAGGCCGGGATTCTTTCTGGCACATATTCTTTGGGATAATGCCTGCCGTACCGCAGAAAACAATGGGGTTCCCGATATACCGTTCATCAAAATAAATGGCGCCGTTCACCGTGGGTATCCCCATGCGATTGCCATAGTCTCTTACCCCTGCAACAACACCTTTAAAAACCTTCTTTGGATGCAAAGCGCCTTTAGGAATCTTCTCAGGCGGCGTATCTGGCATCCCAAAGCAAAACACATCGGTATTCAGGATCGGTTTTGCCCCCAGGCCCGTGCCCATAATGTCCCGAATTACCCCGCCAATGCCGGTATTGGCGCCTCCGTACGGTTCTATTGCAGAAGGGTGATTGTGGGTCTCCACCTTAAAGCAGACATTGTATTCCTCGTCAAATTCAATAATACCCGCATTGTCTTTAAACACGGAAACGCACCAAGGGGCATTCAATTCCTCCGTAGCCTTCATCACAGTATTTTTCAGTAAGTTGTCGATTATTTTTCCGTTAAAATTGATACGTCCTTTCATGGTCTTATGCACACAATGTTCAGACCATGTTTGCGCAATGGTTTCTAATTCAATGTCCGTTGGTTCACGCCTCAGAGTGGTATAATGTTGTTGAATTGCACGCATCTCATGGATGTTTAGCGACAATTGGCCTTCTGCGCTTATTTTTTCCAATTGGACGTCTTGTGCATTTATAAGTGATATGGTTTTCTTTTTAAAAGGTGCGCTAAAAACCGTTTGCCGGTATTTGGGTATTTCAGGATAGATAAATACGTCTTCTATATTGGTATTTGCCAAAACCTTTGCTGCAATCACAGGTATCGCCTCTGCAGGTACAGAAGCGTCAATCATATATTTATGGGCGGTTTTAACGCCGTCAACTGAAATATTAATATCCCGAAGCGCTTTTATAACCGATTGTTCAACAGGGTCCATAACGCCGGGTTTACGGCTTACTTCTATAATATGGAAGTGTTCGTGAGGGGTTTGACGAGAAGAATCTGATGTGCATAGGTAATGTTGCGTGACTGAATCTGCCAAAAGCTTTTTGGCAATAGTGTCTAATTCATTCTCAGTCAGTTTTCCGAAAAAGATATAGACCTGCCGGACTCTGACGCTTTTTACTTTCGCTAAACCAAAGGTTTCTATTTCTGATATAACATTTTTCCCAAGCGGGTCTGCATATTCATCCTTTAAAAAAACTTCTATTCTTGAATGCATAAAAACCACCTGCTTATTCTTTAGCGTGCGTCCTGGAATTATTATGGAAAATGCTATCGCGGGATATCTTAGCCTTCTTCAACCGTTTCAGTATCATATCTTTATTTCCGGAAAGCAGGTCATTTTTAAATGCGGTGAGTTCTGCCACAAACCGGTCAATTGACTTTATCATGTTTTCACGGTTTTGGCCAAAAATATCCCTCCATGACTCCGGGTCGCCGGAGGCTACCCTTGTGGTATCCTTTAAGCCGTTTGCACCATAGGCTAAGTCATCTTCCGCTATAGCATTTACAAGACATGATGCGGCAAGGTGAGGGAGATGGCTGACATATGCAAGCAATTCATCATGCCTTTCAGGAGAGATGTTTTCCACCTTTGCTCCCAGAAAACTCCACAAGTGAGAAATAGTTTCCACCGCCTTTTTATTGCTGTTGAATGGAGTTATAAAACATATGCATCCCTCAAAAAGATCCGGGGAAGCATGGTCAATGCCTCTTTTCTCTGAACCGGAAATCGGATGTGCTCCTACAAAAGAAATATCATCTCTCATGTCTTTGGTTATCTGCCTGACGATATAGCTTTTGGTGCTTCCTACGTCTGTCAGGACAGAATTGCTTTTCATAAAGGGGATGACCTGTTTTGCAAACTCAATAATTTTACCCACCGAAGTGGCAAGTATAACAATATCCGCATTTTTGACTGCATTATCGGCGTTTAAATGTCCCACATCTATGGCGCCTATTTTCAGGGCGCTTTCTAAGGAAGAAGCCTGATGTCCGATTCCAATGACGGTCTCTGCCAGATTCCTCTTTCTTAAAGCCAAACCGATAGAGCCGCCAATAAGACCGGGACCGACTATGCAAACATTCCCAAATTGCATCATGATAAAAAATGTGTATTTAATGGTATAAATTGAAGGTAAGATGGAATTCGTTGGAGAAACGCATATTACCGTTAAAACGTTAATTTGTCAATGTTTTAAACTCTGTTAAACCGTAGGTTTTTGGAAAGCAAATATGCTTGTCAAATGCAATGTATACAGTAAAAATGCATGCATAAATACCCACGCTGGCGTAGCTGGAAACAAACAAGCACGAAGTAAAAAATACGAAATTCGAAGTACGAAATCCGAAACAAATTCTAATAACAAAGCATAAAATTCAAAACGACTCCAAAACAGCCCTGTCTGAGTGCAATCGCGCACAGGCAGGCAAAACAATACGAGGCATGAAAAAAGATGTGCTTGTTTGGAATTTCAAATCATTTTGCCATTGGAATTTGTTTCGGATTTCGTACTTCACAATTAAATCATAGTCCTTGACTTGGTTTTGTTTTGTGATTATATATTAAATACATCAAACAGGCATTGGAATAAGAAACGGAATTTCACTGCCCAATATGACGGGTATAATGTTATAGATAGGGATAGCAGACGCTCCATGGATAGAGGTATTGTACATAGCCCATTCATGTATAATGTTATAGATAGGGATAGCAGACTAGCAAGGAATCTTGAAGAAATATGTTAGAGGAAAGCAGAAACATAAAAGAAATATATTTATTGGTAAGTCCATATATGAGTTTTCTCTTATCTTCTTCCGGTAAAATGACATACCATGCCAGACTGTTGAACAGCATAACGACTGTGTCGAAAAACGAAGGAGTATATGGATTTGTTGTCTTAGACGGGCTAGTGTTCTCTTCTATAAAAGAGCAGGAAAGGTCTCTTGTCGAACATGCAAGAAAAATGTTTGGGCAGAATAACTTGAAAATTGTACGGCAGGACGAATTATCGCCAAGGTTTTTTTATGATGAAAGCCTTGCAAAAAGGCTCGTTGAACGTGAGAACGTTACGGTTACCGGACGCGGAACATATATCCTTCGGGGCGTTTTGCAAAGTGTCTCTCATTTCATAAAAGCGTATAACATTCCGCCACAAAATGCATTTGTCAACCTTAGAGAGTCTATAGACGGCGGAAGACCGGAAATTGACGCCAAAATGATATCAGGATTGCCGGAGCTCATACAAATCGAGAAAAAAACACCACAAATTGGTTTAAATGATCTTGTTCGATGGAGAGATAAAAGGATCCATATTCTAAAAAAAATGGGATTCTCATTTGGATAACCGGTTTCAGACACGTAATAAACTATAGCATCACCTGGTAAAAACCCCTTTGCAGCGCTATGTGACATTTTTTCTTGCTTCGGCTACTATCAACTCAAACGACCAGACAAGTGCCCCGTCTATAGAAAAATCTATGGAATAATTGCCAAAATGGTTCAACGGTAATTTATGAATTGGGTGAATAAAGTTCATGAAGCAAAATGAACTCCCGTCTGGAATTGTTACGAAAAACGCATTTTCTAGTGTGGGCAATAGTTTTTTCCCGTCTGCATCAATGAAAGATATTCTGAATGTCTTCTTCCCCGCGTCTCTTTTATCAAACCGCAATTTCAATACAAGGGTGCTGGAATATACAATGGGTACCCTTGTCGTCGTAATCATATCGAAGGCACCGAGGATGTTTAAATTATTTTTAATATCAATATTTGCCGCCTGGCACAGGGTGAACAGTAACACTTTCATATCAATACTATCCTAACCTGGACAAGCCAGAACCGAACATGCACGAAATACGGTAATACAAAAGAGGAACCACAGATTTCACAGATTAAAAAATTATTCACAAGCTTACAATTGACCAATGACGAGTGACGAAAGACGAAAGACGAAAGACGAAAGACTGATGACCAATTACCATAGATTATTTTTGCTCCGGATATCTTACTACAGTATTATCCGGTAAAAAATCTTTTTTTGCCTTTGCGTTTAAATTATGAGTAGGGTGGATTAAGGCGTTGGTTTTTACGCCGAATCCACCAATAATATTTCTAAAAAGACAGGTATGGCATCACCTTAATTGCGGGGTTTTTTGTTGACACCGCCAGCAACGTTGTTAGAATAAATCCCCAATACTTAGTCTATCAGTTTGTTGCGTATTCAAAAAATATATAGACTTGCCTTTAAACTATACAATACAATGTAGAGTTCCTTTTATGGCGATATCACCCCTCGGAAAAGATCAAATAATTCAGAATCATAAGAATGACTTTGATTCTAAGAAACAAACAGATAAAGGGACTTCATTTCAGGATGCATTCGGCAGTTTTTTTAATGAGATTAATGAGTTGCAAACAAAAACCAATGATAGCATAGAGCATTTGTCATCGGGCAAAGTTGAAAATATACATGAGGTTATGGTTGCCATGTCAAAAGCGGAGGTGAGTTTTAAGTATATGATGGAGGCCCGTAATAAGTTAGTAAAAACGTATACAGAAGTAATGAAAGAACAAAAATAGCCGTTTTTCACACTCCAAGGCCACCCGTTCCGCATGTACCATCCCGCAAAAAATCAATTTGCACCTTCTTCATTTAAATAATAATTCTTTTTCCTCCCTCGTTGTAACTATTCAGCGTAATTTATTAAACTACCGGAGATCAGAGCGCAACTCGTTCCCAAACCTTGTACTGAACATAGTGAAGTATCTGTTTGGTAACAAGCCGTGTATCGTTTACGCTGAATAATTACTCCTCGTCAAACATTTGGTAACACTTTGGTTTTTTGAAAAAAGTAGGGGCGAAGCATTTGCCCGTGTTTGGATATGAACG
>NZ_CAADGZ010000143.1:0-7952 GCF_900696675.1 uncultured Candidatus Kuenenia sp.
ACCACAGGATATTTCGTGACGTAAGAAACGCCATATCGCGGGAGAAGCATATTAATGGTGGCTCAAGGGTTAAAAAAATAGAATTAATTAATGGGATGAATGCAGGATGGAAGGATCTCTATGACGGTTTATGAGATTGCTTCGGAAAAGACCCTCGCAATGACAAGCTGAGACCCTCGCAATGACAAGCGGGTACCCTTGCAATGACAAGCGGAGGACCCTGCACTGACAAGCCGAGACCCTCACAATGAGAAGAAAAACTTAGGGCTATTCATGTTATAAGCCTTCCAGATTTCCTACGCAGACAATTCCACCACCTTAATCCCCCGTCAGCGGGGGACAGGCTTGTCACATCCCTCGCAGCTTTCATGCCCTTGTGGGGTTGATCCAGGTGCATCCCCGATCCTTTGTGAAAAAATTTAAAGGTAGGGTGGATGAAGCGATAGCGAATCCACCATTCAATATCTGACAACAGGCAGGTGTGAAGATTTACAAAAAATCAGGAATGCACCTTTGTGTACCTTACGCAAATACTGCGTATAGCCACAAGCGTATAGGTTTAAAAAAATTGAATTTAAACAAGGGGCTGCAATCCCTTGTTCAATGCGCATGCAATGTTTTTATGTTTATAAAACCTAATTTGTTTGGCTATACAAACAAAGAACCTGCGTTTGCAGGCTTCGAAGAGGTTATAATCTCTGTGTTACAGCAAACGAAAACCTCGTGTTTTATTTTGCGCAAATATTGCGTGTATTAGTTTTGTTATATCAGGAGGTCTTTGTGATTCATTTATCACATAGGGGGCAATGTTATTAATAACTGCTTTTGATAATAAGACTTGTGATATTTTAAAAACAATATTTCGTTAATGGCACAATAGTTGTTCATCAGTTGTCATATTTTTCACAGATAGGCAAATAGTTGCAAAAAAAAGGCTCGACAATGATTCGATTGCAAGAGTTGTAGAACTAAGCGATTACTTTGTTACGAGCGTTACAAAAAAGGCGTTTTAGAAGGATTCGATTACAAGACGATATATGACACTATTGATCTACTCCGGTTTCCCAAAAATGTTATCGATAAAATGTGGCATTATCGATAGGTAGGAGATACCGGTTTTTTCATAAAGGGGAGTTCTGGGGAGGCTTAATCAACAGGACCTTCTTTCCGTTTTTATCCGGGGAAGTTATTACAATTTTTTAAAGGAGGTGCAGCGAACCATGCGAAACAAGTTTATGCAGTGTATGTATTTTATCCTTTCATGTAGTGTGTTGTGCATTGTGGTAAGTCCTATATTTGGACAAATCTGCAAGTCAACGATGGCGTTGGAGGAGGCGTGGAAAGACTATACAGGCTCCCCTAAAGGTGGCGATTGTACTGAATGTCATAATGCATTTGAACTGAATTCAGGAAGTGCCGAATTTTCAATATCTGCCCCCGAAACGTATGTTCCGGGGGAAAGCGTAGAGATTACGGTATCCTTTGAAAACTCCGGTGCCTTCCCTAATTATGGCTATGATATGACAGCGTTAGATGCGAATAATAATTACATTGGCACTTTTACCCCCCTTATTGGCACCTCGTCTGCTAAATCAGACCAGTACATATCGCAAAATTTTTCAGTAGGCAGTCGGACGGTGACGTTACTATGGAATCCGCCCTCTACGACAATAGATGATCCTGTCACCTTGTATGCGGCAGGAGTACTAGAAAACGGTGATAAAAATGGGCATGAAGGAGACTATGTTTATACCGACACCTTTACGATGTCCCAATTGCCGGCAGCTACACCAACCCCAACTCCTACCCCAACAAACGGCGGCGGTGGTGGTGGTGGTGGCGGTGGCGGTGGCGGTGGCAGCGGTGGTGGCAGTACTTCAACTCCAACTCCAACTCCAACTCCAACAGCGACGCCGACAACGGAATCAACACCGGTGACGGTTGCAACTCCTACGCCTCCCGATGAAACATTGGGTGTACTTGCCGGATTCGTAACTGACAAAGACACGGGTGGTGTTATTAATGGAGCTGCGGTATCAAGCATTTCGGGTATATATAAAACGACCACTGATACAACAGGGTATTACCAGTTAGAAGATATACCTGAAGGAATTTATACGTTTATTGTTTCTGCGGCAGGATATATCCGGTCGCCGGTTTCAGGAGTGGCGATAGTAGCAGGCGATACCATTAGCCATAACTTTGAATTGGTAGCAGTAGCGATTGTTACACCAACACCTCCAGTCTCAAGCCCAACTCCAAGCCCAACTGAGACTTCTACCCCTTCGGAGTGTGAAGTTACCTCTATAGTTGTTTCCCCCGAAGAGATAGAGCTGAAGAAGGGGCAAACGGCTGAAGTTACCGTGTATTTGATAACCCCAGAAGGTTGTCTGCCAATATCAGGCGAGAAGGTTAAAGCAACTGTGAAGAAGAATAAAGATGGCAAAAAGAAGGTATCTGCGTCTCCACGTAAAACAATGACAATTGCTGGAGAAACCTACGGTGAGGCAGCGTTTACCATTACTGCAAAAAAGAAGAAGGGAACCTCTAAGGTGAAATTTAAGTACAATAATCTAAAAACAACGTTGAAGGTAGTGCTTGTGGAATAGGAGGATCTTTGATAACGATGTATTGACCCCATGCTTCGGCATGGGGTTAATACAATAAAAGACTTTAGCCCTGAAGTTAACCCAATGCATTTCCGCTACACATGGGATAATATTAGTGGAACGCTGCAACGTGCCTCCTTAATAGGTTTAATCGCAAATCAAAATGTGACCATATCCTCCTCGGAATAGAAACACCAATAGAGTATGAGGACTACCTGAAAGGATTTGAGGTCTTTAAAGACGAGTAGAAGCATATTAATAACCCCGGCATTAGCGATTTCCCCCCCCCCGAATCAACACGTTCATTATAACCGCACCAACCATCTCCCTGTATAGTAGTGAATGCAGACAGGATGCCTAAGAGTTAATAAACGAACTAATTGTTTAATGTACACCCTTATATTATGCCGCAAAAAAAGTCAATTTATCGCTTGAAGCCGTATCGATGGGATATACCCGTGATGGTAGTGGTAGCATTGGGACTCCTCATTGCAGGGCTGAACCTTCCAACACTCAAGCTGGCAAAAGTAATTTTCTTCACCAATACGTATTCTATTTGGGATGGTGTGTGGGAATTATGGAAGTCGAACCACATCGGTCTGGCAGTAATAATCTTCTTTTTTTCCATCATGTTTCCCTGTGTAAAACTTATTGGCCTACTTTTTGTTTGGTTCGTACCATTAGAACCGGAAGGGAGAAAACGTTTTCTTTACTGGTCGGGTATTTTAGGAAAATGGTCTATGCTTGATGTTTTCATCGTTGCAATACTCGTCATACTGATCAAGACCAGGGATATCGCAGATGCCAACGCGCAGATAGGTATTTACTTTTTTGCCTGTGCAATTATGCTTTCTATCGCGGCTACAATGATGATAGAAAAGATGGTAACTTTAAAAGACGGCACAACTGAATAGTAAAGCCTTAAGATTCTCCGGAACTCTTATATCTTTGGGTGCAATCCTGATTTTTTGTAACTTCCGCTATGTTTTAATGAAACGTTGCAGTAGTGTTAACCCTGACAGGGTTTCAAACCCTGTCAGGGTTGTTTCGTCCTGACCCCATCATTAACGGTTACAAAAAAACGGGAATGCTCCCTATATCTTTTAGAGACAGACTTCATTTTGAAGAAGGTGACAACATTGTCTTTGAAATAAAAGATGATTTTTGTTTAAACAATAGCCAGTTTTTCGATCTCCTGATCAATTTTAGTTTAACTTCCTGTATTGCCCCCGACTTCTCCTTCTTTGTAACACTTTAGTTTTTTGAAAAATTCCAGGAAAAAAGGAGAACCCCAAAGGGGTAATATGATTATAGAAAACACAGTAAAACCACGCCTAATCCCGAAGGGATGATATAATCGCCACGGTTAGGTATTTTATGAAAGGCAACACAGATAAAATTATATCACCCCTTCGGGGTTAATTACGGGTTTTTCGCATAATTTCTATAATCATTTCATCCCTTCGGGATTATTGGGATTTTTCAAAGAACTAAAATGTTACCCTTCTTTTAATTAGGCCTTCGGCAACTTTTATTTGTTGCACAAGTAAAATATCAGTCAACGGCTTTCTTTTTTACAAAAAATCGGGAATACACCCCTTCAACTAAGGAACTGTAAATGTGGGGACATTTCCCTTATTTTCACAACAAATCAAGCAAGAAATATGGGAAGTGTCCCATTATTAATGGCCATTTACTCGCCGGTAAATTTATGTGCTATTGGCATGCGTCTGCCGGAGCCGAATGCCTTTGACGTTACTTTTATCCCCGGCGCAGCCTGACGCCTTTTGTATTCATTTCTGTTTACTTTTTGAATAACGTCACGTACGGTTGTTTCATCAAACCCCATACGTACAATTTCTTCTATACATTTAGCTTCTTCAATGTATGCCTTTAATATACTATCGAGAATATCGTAAGGAGGCAGGCTGTCCTGATCGAGCTGGTTTGGTCTTAATTCCGCCGAAGGTGGTTTGGACAGTGTTTCCTGCGGTATTATCTCCTTTTCCCGGTTCATGTATTTAGCCAATTCATACACCATCGTTTTTGGCACGTCTGAAATGAGCGCAAGCCCCCCGTTCATATCTCCGTACAATGTACAATACCCTACCGCCATCTCAGATTTGTTTCCCGTAGAAAGCACCAGATACCCGTACTTATTAGACAAGGTCATGATAATATTTCCGCGGATTCGCGCCTGTAAATTCTCTTCCGCTATATCGAAAGGCAGCCCCCTGAATTCTTCACGCAGGATCATTTGGTAACCATCAAACAGATCTTTAATGGGAAAGATTCTGTAGTCAATGGCAAGATTTTTTGAAAGCTGCACTGCATCATCAACGCTGCCCTGTGAAGAAAATTGAGAGGGCATAATTATGCCCATTACATTTTCGCTTCCCAGTGCTTCTACGGCAAGGGCAGCGGTTACTGCGGAATCTATACCGCCGCTTAACCCAATAATCACCTTCTCAAAACCACACTTTACGACATAATCCCGAAGCCCAAGAAGAAGTGCTTTTTGAACTGTTTCGATTGGAGTAAAGGTCTGCGGGACAACCTGTGTTGCGGTATTTTCAATGTCAACGACAATTAAATCTTCCCCGAATGCCGCCGCCTGAGCAATACGCTTGCCTTGCGCATTGATAACGGCACTGCTCCCATCAAAAACAAGTTCATCATTGCCTCCGATATGATTTACGTAAATGAAAGGGACTTTGTACTTCTTTGCATCATGCGTAAGCATCCTCAGCCGTATTGATTCGTGCTTCTCAACCGTAAAAGGAGATGCGGAAATATTGATAATAACATTCGCACCCTTCGATATGAGCTTTTCAATGGGGTCAGTTTCATAAAGTGGACGCATCCAGAATTCTTCATCGTTCCATATATCCTCACAAATAGATATTCCAAGCGTATAGTTATTAAACTGGACTGGGGCGATGGAACATGCAGATTCAAAATAGCGGGATTCGTCAAAAACATCGTATGTCGGGAGAAGCGACTTGTGGTGCACCGACACAATTTGTCTGTCTTGAATAAATGCGGCTGCATTATGGACGAGTTTGCCGTATGATTGCCTGTTTCTGTCAACGAATCCCACAATAGCGGCAATACCTGATACCTGTTGAGTTATGTCCCTTAACGCCTTCAAATTGTGGCCTACAAAGGCAGGAATATCAAGAAAATCCTTCGGCGGATAACCAGTAACTGCAAGTTCGGGGAAAACAACAAGGTCTGCATGTTTCCTTTTTGCCCGTTCTATGAATGAACATATTTTCCGTACATTGTTTTCAAAGTCACCAACGACAGTATTAATTTGTGCCAGCGCTACTTTCATATTTTTTCACCTGAAGATCCTCTTTTCAGTTATTCCTTCTCAGGAGTTGCTCTGCCTCTCGTTTTTTTGCTTCTAATGCCTGACTTTTTTTAACAGGATAGGTTTCAGCATTTCTAAGACGTTTGTATGGCTCCGGCAATTTGACAATATTACACAGTGCATTATTTTGAATCTCCTGTAAAGCAGGCAGGGCATAACATATTTCTCCACCCTTTACCACCTGTATTAAAAGAGGAATGGAGTCTCCCTGCTCATTTTCAAGCCCTATTATATCCCCAACAAAATGAGTATCTTTGTCTATACGACGGTAGACTTGTTTTTTGTACGGATAAGTAAGCTTATCTTTGCTGAACTTCATTTTAGGGACAGGCTTTCCGTCATGTTCCTGTTCGACCAGTTTATAAATTCCTCCCAATGCAGGCGCATCCTTTGACGTTACCATTTCAGTGCCCACGCCAAAGGAATCAATAGGAGCCCCATTTCTTAGCAAGTCGTCAATACGTTCCTCATTGAGATCGCCGCTTGCAATTATTTTAACATGATGCATCCTTTGACTATTCAATATTTTTCTTACTTCTTTGCTTAGTTCCAATAAGTTTCCACTATCGATACGTACGCCTTTCAGTTTTTCACCTATAGCGGCGGCATGTTTCGCCCCGGCGAGTGTGTCATAGGTATCAATAAGGAGCGCCGTATCATCAGGAAATGTCTCATGATATTTACGAAACGACTCCGCTTCGTTTTCAAAAACCATTACCCATGAGTGGGCAATTGTACCGGCAGGGGGAATATCCAGCTCATATGCTGCAAAAACGTTAGAGGTGCTTTTACATCCTCCGATAAAACAAGCGCGGGCTGCAAGGATGCCTGCCTGCGGACCATGGGCGCGGCGTGTTCCAAAATCAATAACATCACGCCCTCGGGAAGCATAGACGACTCTCGACGCCTTTGTTGCAATGGAACTCTGAAAATTAATGGTGGAAAGCAGATATGTTTCGACAATTTGCGCCTCAATTATGGGGGCTGTTACCCTAAGTATAGGTTCTTCCGCAAATACAATCGTCCCTTCAGGAACGGCAAATACATCGCCGCTAAAGGCAAATTTTTTCAAATATGCAAAAAATGCATCACCTACATGACTGAAAGCCGGTTGTTTCCTGATAAACCGGATAGCTTCAGGTGAAAACCGGATATGGGTTAGGTAGTGAAGCACCTGTTCTAGTCCTGCGGTAATTATGTAACTGCGATTTTCCGGCAGGTGGCGAATATAAAATTCAAACGTGGCAATATCATGCATGCCGTGTTCAAAATATCCGGCAGCCATAGTAAGCTGATAAAAATCAGTAACAATACCAAGTGAGTCTTCGGAGAGAAAAAGGGATTTTGGTTCTTTCATGGATATGGAAGGGAAAAAGGATTTGTCCGTATTTTTACACCAGTTAAAAAAGGCATTCGGACAGTAAGATTTGCACCGATCTTTCAAAGAGTTAAGTATAAACAATAAATCACCTTTTTGGTGAAATACCATCTAAGCATAACTATTTGTTCTATCTGTGATTAGCAGTGCTCATCCGTGTTTGATTGCAGGGTATAAGTAGTCCTTTTTTGTCAATATTTAACTCTTTTCGCACCATCATAGTGTATATTGATAAGTTTTTACTTCAAGGATAAGCCCTATTACTTCTTTTATATTACGGTTAGCTTCTGCTGTGGTCTTGCCTTGAGTAAAACAATTTGAGTGTTCTCTGCATTGGGCAATATAAAACTTTCCGTCTTTCTCTATATCAATAGTAAAATTTTTACGTATAACAAATCTCCTTCAGCTAATTTTTTTCTTAAATGCCTACCACGGTACACCAATCTCTTTTGCTATTCTTTGTACTACTATCCATCAATTTCTTGTTTTTTATGCGTGTTTTTCATGCCGCCATTTCCGTAAGTGCTTTAATATCAAGGGCTGAAGCGGTCATCAGTGAACAAGAGAACTTCTGGCCTTTCTCCGTCAA
>NZ_CAADGZ010000144.1:0-7804 GCF_900696675.1 uncultured Candidatus Kuenenia sp.
ATATGTCAGTAACTTTCCTCACCCTTTGTATGGTTTCTTCTCGTTAATACCTTATTTGTAAGACAATACACCCCTTATTATCTCTTCATACAATTACCTCTCCAAATGTGTTTATTGCATGTGCATTGTTTTGTAAATAAGTTTAAATGTTTTACTCTTCCATTTGCTTTTTTATTCTTTTTCTCCTAACTCGAAAATAAGATTACAAAAAATAGCTCAAGCACAGGTACCGCAATATGATATGGCTATAAAGTCATTTTCATCGCTTCTGGGTGTTGCAAATGCAACATGATGACTGATGACTTATTTTGTCATTACAAGCGGAAGCGGATTAGAAATCCGATGCTCTATCCATATACCAAAACCACATGCTTGTCATTACAAGGGCATCAGCTTGTCATTGCAGGGGGTCTCAGCTTGTCATTGCGAGGGTCTTTTCCGAAGCAATCTCATAAACCGCCATAGAGATCCTTCCCATCTGCATTCATTCCATTAAATTAATTCTGTTTTTTTTAGCCCTTGAGCCACCCTTAATTTGCTTCTCCCGCGATATGGCGTTTCTTACGTCACGAAATATCTCGTAGTATACTGATTGCTTCGGAAAAGACCCTCGCAATGACAAGCTGAGAGGCCCTCACAATGACAAGCTGATACCTTTTGGATGGCCCTATACATTTGAACCGGTACAGAAACAGAAATGCCAGACATTTCCGACTCGGAAATAAGACTACAAAAAATAGTTTAAGTATAGATACTACAACATGATATGGTTATAAAACAATTTTGATAGTTTCCAGGTGTTGCTAACGCAGCATGATGACTGGCTCGAAAATACCGTCGACTGTCTAAAAATTAAACATTTTCATCGTTTTAGGGGTGTCGCACTTGCGACATGACGACCGTTCATTACTCATTGCTGCTAAAATGAGTTTGTTTCCCCGTATCGTTACATTACGTCATAATGAATAATGACACTTGCACTTGTATTTGATCTTTGCTAGACTTTTCACACCTATAACTAGTTTGCAGGTCTTTGTATAAAGAATTCATGCTGCCTTTGTTGCTTTTTTTCTCCAAATAGCCCGCAATATTAAAAAAACCGACCTGCAAAAACAATTAACGTCGATTTGTTTTTTATCTTATCAGTACCTTATCAGTAATTTCTTTGCACACTTCCATTCGTCAGTGCGTGCTTTTTGACAAAATATTTAATGCTGGAATCCGAATATTTAATTTTTTAATCTGTGCAATCTCTTGTTCCGCCTTTTGTTTTGCTTATTTTGTATTTCGTACATATTTGCTTCTAGCTATGCATGCTTAAGAATAAATACCCCATACACCCCCCTTTAGTAATTCACAGGTGAATATTATTGCAGATAACAAGCTCTTTAGACGAAATCAGGTCGATAGTAAAAGCGGCAAAGAAAAATAATTTGCTCATTGGTTTTGTACCTACAATGGGCGCTTTACATGAAGGCCATTTGAGTCTGATAAGACAGGCAAGGACGGAAAATGATACCGTGGTTGTGAGTATTTTCATCAATCCCATACAGTTCGGGAGAAATGAAGATTTTACTCAATACCCACGGATGTTTGACACTGATTGCGAGATCCTTTTAAAAGAGGGTGTGAACGTTTTATTCAACCCAAAAGCGTCGGAAATGTATCCTGACGGATTCTGTACAACAGTTGTTCCAGAGCATTTAGAGGACAAACTGTGCGGTAAATCGCGTCCCGGACATTTCAGGGGCGTTGCCACTGTTGTCCTGAAATTATTTAATCTCATACAACCCGACAGTGCCTACTTCGGTCAAAAAGACTTCCAACAAACAGTTGTTATCAGTAGAATGGCTGCCGATTTGAATTTAGATGTAAATATAAAAGTACTTCCAACAGTGCGGGACAAAGAAGAATTGGCGCTAAGTTCACGAAATGCCTATCTCAGCGAGACAGAAAAGAAAGACGCACGGTGTTTGTATCAGGCGCTGATAAAGGCAAAGGATATGGTGAATGCAGGCGAAAATAATGCCGGAGAAATTAAATTGGAAATGGAAAAGGTTATTAATAATTGTAAATCAGCCCGGATAGATTATCTTTCAATAGTCAATCCCGAAACACTTGAGGCAGTGACGGAAGTGAGAAATGGAAACGTTGTCGCCCTGGCAGTCATGATTGGTAAGACACGCCTGATTGATAACATAATCCTAGTGGTTTTTATTGCTTTTTTAATTACTTTGGCCTGATGCTTCGACAAGCTCAGCACTAGTTTTATTGGCTAATTGGCTTTTATAATGATTGGTGATTTGTGAGTAAGTTGTTTTATCAGATACCTGAAATCTCTAATACTTTATTTGATAGTGATGTTAAACTGCTGCCTTCTGTTGATGATGAATTGTTTGGCGACTTTTTAGATGTAGCGCGAAGTGCCACTTCGCTCATAACGAAGCAATCGCTTCGTCCTACAACTTTTAAATTCCTATACTCCTACAAGCTCAGTACCAGAACGTTAAATTATATGATTATCCATACGCTAGGGAAATACTATGATGTCAAAAGATTTTGATTGCCGTTTTTTTGCCTCCGAGAAACCATGCAGGTTTAAACTTGATTGTCCCATTGATTCAAGCTGTGCAAAATACGCCTCAATGGGGAAAAGGATTTTGATTATAAAATTAGCGGCCATCGGTGATGTATTAAGAACTACGCCGATTCTTCCTGTTTTGAAAGAAAAATATCCATCATCTCATATTACATGGATAACAGATGGTTCCTCACTGCCTGTGCTGGAAGATAATCCCTTTATCGATCGTTTATTATTCGTTACTCTTGAAAATACCCTGCGTCTACAAGTTGAAATATTTGATTTACTGATATGTCTTGACAAAGATGCGACTGCCACCAGCCTTGCTGCAATGGTCAAGGCCGACGTCAAACTTGGTTTCGCCCTCTCCGGTACAGGACACATTTATTCCTTGAACAAGGAAGCAAATCATTTGCTGCGATTGGGTGTTTCTGACGAACTAAAGTTCCGGCAAAACACAAAGACCTACCAGCAACTTATATTTGAAGCACTCGGGTTTATTGAAAACTACGGAGAGTATATTATCACTCTCCCCGATAAATATAATATGTACGCCAGAAATTATTTAAGCAATTTTAATATTGATCCTGGGAAATTACTTATCGGCCTGAACACCGGAGCTGGAAAAAGATTCGCCACAAAACGATGGGAAATCCAAAGTTTTGTTGAACTCGCAGACAAATTGCAAAATGACCTAGATGCTCAAATATTACTTTTAGGCGGGCCTGAAGAAGTGGAAAGAAATCAGGAAATCGCCTCCGGAACCACATCGAACGTTATTGACAGCGGTTGCCATCACAACCTGAAAGAATTTATGGGATTGATCAATCAATGTCATCTCATCGTTACCGGAGATACCCTTGCCCTGCACTTATCTATTGCATTAAGAAAATGCACTGTCACATTCTTTGGCTCTACCTGTTATCAGGAAATCGACCTTTATGGCAGAGGGAAATCGCTGGTCGCCCATGTTGAGTGCTCTCCTTGTTACAAAGGAAACTGCGATAACATGATATGCATGAAAAAGATAAGCGCTAACGATGTGTTTCATGCATGCCGTGAGGTTTTGGCGAATCATGCCATAGCCGTGTAGGGACGAAGCATCTGCTCCTACTATTATTATTATCTGAACCACTTTTTCTTTTGTCTCCAGACGGTAACCCTGTTTTTCCCTTTTTTCTTTGATTCTAACAATGTCTTGTCTGCGTTGTCTGTGAGATCGCTTCGTTTTAATGTATCAACGTGTGGCGCAATTTCAGCGATGCCAAAACTTGCCGTAACATTATATTTCATGTTATTTATTATGAATGTATGTTTCGCTACTTTTTCACGCATCCTTTCGGCAACAATAACGGCTGCGTCCACTTTTGTATCAGCTAAAACTATGGCAAACTCTTCGCCTCCATAGCGGGCAAGGATATCATATTCCCGCAAACATAACGTCAGCAGTTTGCACAGTTCCTTTAAAATGAAGTCGCCTGTTTGATGTCCATATAAGCCATTAAAACTTTTAAAATTATCCACGTCTATCAATACCAGGCGGAAATTAGTCTGTTTTCGTTTCGATCTGTTGATTTCTTTTTCAATAAATGCTTGCAGAAAACGATGGTTATACACCTCCGTCAATCCATCGATATTCGCAAGATTTTGGAGACTTTTGTTTTTTGTTTCTAATTCTCTGGCTAATTTCTGCAGTTGTATTTTTGTAGCAACATGCTCCCTGTTCATCTGGTCATATGTCAGGTTTATAACACTAAGGGCCGCGTTTGCTTCCAGTAATATATCTTCTACCGGTTTAGGTTTTTCCATATTAAATCCCAATGTTTACCTTACATAATAATAGCCATTCTTTCGCGTCACTCCTGAAACAATCAACCGTCAGTGATGTAAAAGGCGCATTTCCGAAAACGATACTACATTTCCTAAACGACAATAGTTTCCTGTTTCCGAAATCAAAAACCTCTGAAATTTTCCCGGCCTTCAACGAATCGTTATGGATTTCACCGCAAACGGTTTTAAAAATGGACGCAGAAACCGGGGTATTTGGAAAGAGGATTCGAAACAAAAACAGCCGGACAGAACTGTTATTAGCATCATTCAAAAACATTATTGCGCAATTCATTATTGCACCATTTTTCCCGGAATCAATAAAAGGCGATTTTCAACTCATTCCCCTTAAATGTCCTCATACTAAAAATAGTATTACTTACGGGATATCTGATTCGTTCAGTCTGAATGTGACAGGAAACAACCCTGTTACCTTTTCCGTTTATCTGGGAGATGGACGTAGTTTGAGAGATATGCAAAGAATGATTGAGGATAATGCGGATATCCGGGCGCTAAAAGATATTTTCGGATATTTAGAGGACGACTCATACGGTCTTTTCCCCATCATTCCCTCCTATAAAATAGAAAGACATAAAAACAATGTATCTCTTACCCTCAGCAAGAATATCCTTGGGGAAACATACCGGCTTAAGATAATAGTGGAAGGCATACAAGAAGAAATAATCATAAAAGAGGCCGAACATCCTCTGGTGTTGAGTTATTTTGTCATCGAGGAAGCCAAAAATAATATCAGCAAAGAAGAAAAAGGCTGGGAATTACTTAACGATATATTAAAAAAAAGCCCTGAGTGGTTTAAGGAAAAGCAGTTGCGTCTTCTTTGCTTTTCCGGAGCTGATGACCATGCAAAATCAGGCGCCCCACATCATCGATACAAACGATATTTGAATGCTTCTAAAAAAGACCTTTATATTATCGAAATCCTGTGTCCTTTTTTTGAAATAATACCTTCAAAATCAAACTCCTCAATAAAGATAGATATAGAACTCACGGTAAATACAACATTACAGCACTATCGCCCAAAAGCATTCCCGTTAAGAGGCATATTTAAAAATGATAGCATGGAATATATCAACCGCTTGCAAAATGCCAAAACTATGGCGGGTCTGATAGATGAAAAGATCATGAGCCTTTTAAATATGCTTGAAATTTCTTACCGTTCACTTTCATTTTTGATCACGAACAACATGATTCTGGCAGGAGCGTTTACCTATCTCACCTATTTTGGCAGGGATACCGTCTTTACCCATTTGTTGCTCAAACCGTTTCTTACTATATTTGTTCAGCAAAAAATAGTGCAACAACTCTTAAACCGTTCAAACCAGTCGGGTGAGGGTGCTCACGAAACAGACTCCCGCGTCCTGAAAGAAAATGAAGCCCACTACGACTATCGTATGACCGATACCGATTTCTTGGTAGCTATCTCAACTTTTGAATTGTTAAACGAAATGAGTTGCAAGGATATTGAAGATTTTTTAAACCATAAAGACAGCGAAAATCGCTATCATTGTACAGCACCAGACGAGACATTTTTTATCAACAATGCGACGGTAATCATTCGTAATTTAAACAGAGCACTTACCCTTATTGAAAACAATGACCTTGTCCCATTAAAGCGAATAAACGACCCCAGTTCCGCCAATTGGAGGGATGCGGTAAATAGTTTTTCAAGAGGCACATATTCCTATGATGTAAATGCCGTATGGGTTCCCCATCTACTCCGCCTTTTAGAATCATTCAGCACAAACAAAGAAAAAAGGGAAATCCTTTTAGCTTTCCTGAATAAAATTCAGGCTCTCTATCCAAACCATTGTTTTAAACCTACAGAAACACTTCTTCATACAATCACCAGTACGCCTGGTAATACAATTACGACCCTTATTGAACGGACCAAAAAAAAGTTTGAGATTTCATACTCGTTAGAAGAGTGGCGTACCCGTTTAAAAAGTTTTTACAACGACCCGCAAAACCACGAAAAATCAATTCAGGACCTGAAAAAAATGAAGATTGGCTACTATCTCAGGGAACACGGACAAGGCAGGGTATGGTTTACGGCAGAAGATTTTTTAGATGACCGGAAATGGGAAAACAGTATGCAATATCAATTTGAGCTTCTGCCAGATAATTTTTTTCTTCCTGATGGAAATCCCTTTCCCAACGGCATTCACACATACGCCATGGCACTCGATAAAGATAAAAATCCGATTCCTATCATGCATAGCGATTTGGGCTTTGAGGCATTTACAAAGTCTATGAGAAAGGAACACATAGAGAAAGAATTGATACTGCCGGTAGAGCTTCCCTTATCCCTGGGTGGGCTGGCAATCATAGATAGAAATGGTGAAAGCCTCGGTTTTACCGTTGCCAATCCCATGCTTGCAAATAGAAATGGCTACGAACTGTTGCTAACGCCTGCCGAAAAAAACAGGGGAATCGATCCAAAAATACTTTCTCCATGGAACCTTATCGGCAAAAACGAATATCACGGATGGGGGGCTATTTGGGAGGTGATGATAGATTTTATGGTTGCGGCGTTACAAGATGCGGACATACAAAACCATACTTACCTGAAAAATTATTATTGGTGGGTATTGGAAAATTATACGCAATATCCCAGGGTTCGTAATAAGGAGGTGTTGGGGTTCAAATACAATGACAATTACAAAGACTGGCTTCTCACTGAATCCACCATAGAAAAATTTGAAATCAACGACCTCCAGGCCTTCAACGCAGCCGGCAGATTAAGGGTTCTCTTAAAAGCACTCATTCCCGGAATAACCACCTTCTGGCTTTTTAAGAGGGAAGAAGGCGACACCTGAAAAGCTTGCTTACCCCCACTGCTACCTCCCAAGAGGGTAATTTGGAAAGTCCCCTCTTGGGAGAGGATTAAGGGGTGGGTTAAAGGCATAATGAAAAACGTTGTATCGTAATTCATTTATGAAGTACGAAGTACGATTTAGATCTCAAATCTCAAATCGTAAATTGTAATTCATAAATCTCAGGCAGAAACGGGAGCATTCCCGATTTTTTGTAAAAATGCCATTAGCGGGGAGAGGGGAAGAATAGTAACTCAAGCTTCAAGCTTGAGGGTAAAATACCACAAGCAGGATGTTTGTGGTACAATGTACAATTAGTTAGCCAAGAATTTGAAATGCTCCTGTTCAAACCATGTCCCCCGCTGGCGGGGGTGCAGGGGGCATAAGCGCTAACTTGTTTTATTGACAAATTTTATTCATCATGGTATTTTTATGTTAATTATCCCGCTAATCACTCTATAGGAGGATAAAGCCATGATGAGAGAAGATTGGGATCTTCTAAGAACTTTCTTCCCAAACGATTGGAAAAGTTTAGCCGTTGATACAAATGCTTTAAAAGGCT
>NZ_CAADGZ010000145.1:0-7801 GCF_900696675.1 uncultured Candidatus Kuenenia sp.
CTTCATCGAAATGGTGAATCTCCTTTCAGGTGTTTTTTGTTATCAATATACCGCCGAATACCTTGGAAATCCTACCATTTCAATCCTATTCCTGCAACAAGGCTTTGCCTTGTTTGCAGGATTTAGGTGTCATCTTCTTTCCATTCCACGGACATAGGCTTTCTGATAAATGCCACAATCATATTTATTTCTTCATCGTTCAGGTAGTCGAAAGAAGGCATTTGTGTTGCTGGAAGCCCATTCTTAATAATGTCTGCAAGGTCTTTATCAGAAAGATTTTTTAAAAGTGCAGGCAGAAGCGCAGAGGCAGTTGTTCCCATCCTTTGAGGATGATGACACGATGAGCAATATGCCTGATAAAGCAGTTCATCTTTAGTAGAAGCATTCAGGACGGGCACTGTAATAAAGCTTGTGCAGATAACAATAAACAGTATGCCTCCTGCCGTTACGAATAAGCTTTTACCGTGTACAGGCATTATTTACCAAACCTCTCGCGCACAAAGATTATCGCTTTCCATATATCATCTGCCGAGAGATTATCACCGCTGTCGGGCCCGAAAGAAGGCATCAGGGTACCAGACAAACCCTGCTCTATTAACCAGAATATATATCCATCCTCTTTTTGTGAAAAAAACTCTTTATTAAAAACGGGCAATGCGAATCCTTCCAATATACCACCTACACCATCGCCATTTTCCCCATGACACTTCGCACACTTCCTTGAATAAACAGACCGGCCCCTCTCAAGCGCTACTAATTTACTACTTCCTGCATACGGATTCTTGATAGCAAGGTATTTTTCCGGAATTTTTTTAGCCGTCTGTACATCCTCCGCATGGACAGACATCGGCACTATCAATATAAACGCAATAATCGCTGTTTTGATTGCCATTAAACCCATATTACTACCCTCCTTAACATCTAAATTTTGGATGCCGGAAGGCTTCCCTTCCGGCATCCAGGCCTAAGTTTTAGTAAATATCAAGCCTTGTGTTATAGACATTAAATTTGCCCGTCGGAGTTACAAGTCTTGGATCTGTGATCCTTGCCTTCTCTGTAAGCGTTTCATCGTCAAATACAATAATCTCTCCTTCCCTATCCCAGACAGATATCCATAACTCATCGCCCCCTTTATTATATTCCATATGGACAATCCTGCCCTTGTCTGTAAGTTTCAATACTTTTGGTTCCTTGTCAAGATGCCTGATATCGTAAACCGTAACGCTTCTTTGTGCATCTACATCTTTTGAGAGTGTATGGTCTACCCACAGGTGGTGGCTCTTTGGATGGGTCTTGATAAACAATCCGCCGTCCCCTGCAACCTTGAGCTTTCTTACTACCTTCCATCTGTTTTCAGTCTTGTCATGTCTTGGTTTTGTGCATACAAGGGCCACTGCCGCTTCTCCGAGATGCGGTGTTGCATAAACCCATCCGTATTCGGGGTCCTTAAAGTTTGTCCCCCTTCCGGGGTGAGGTTTAATACCGGTCTCTACAATAGCCTCAAGCTTTTTTGTCTTTGTATCAACAACAACAAGCTTATCCCTCATGTTGGCTGCAACGAGAAAATATCTGTGTGATTTGTCCCATCCGCCGTCATGGAGGAATCTCTCCGATTCAATTGTAGTGACCTTGAGATTTTTTATGTCAGAGTAATCCACAAGCAGGATGAGTCCTGTCTCTTTAACATTTAACACCCATTCAGGGGCAAAATGCGATGCAACGATAGAAGCCACCCTTGGCTCAACATGGTATTCCTGTGTATCATAGGTGTAGCTCCTTGTGCTTACAATCTTCAGCGGCTCAAGCGTAAGACCATCAAGGATAACGTAGCTTGGAGGCCAGTAATTTCCCACCACGGCAAGCTTATCAACAAAGTCCCCCTTTCTGCCTTTATACTTACTGCTCTCAATTGACCTAGCATCAAGCCCGGTCTTAACCTCTGCAATAGTCTGTATAGGGTCCATCCAGAGGTCAACGAGTGTCGCCTTGGCGTCCCTGCCAATCGTATAGAGGTATCTGCCTGATTTTGAATACCTGAGGGTATGCACGGCAAACCCCGAATCCAGAACAGATACTACCTCTTTGGTATCGCCGTCAATTATGGCAATCTTACCGGCGTCCCTCAAAATTACTCCAAAGAAATTCTCCCAGTTTCTATGGTGCACAGGTTTTGTAGGTCTCTTTTCAACCGGCACATAAACTTTCCATGTCGCCCTGATGTCTTTCATGTTAAACTCAGGCGGAACCTCCGGCTCCATTTGGATATACTTCGCAAGGAGCTCAGCATCTTCCATCGTATAAATATTAACACCTGCGCCCCATCCTGGCATACCGCCTTTCGTTCCGTTAAAGATTATATTTTTGAGTCTCTCCGTGCCCATAGGCTTCGTCCTGTCAGGTGTAAGGGCATTACCCGTTGCACCTTTCCTTAGCATACCATGACATCCGCCGCATCTGTTAAAATACTCCCAGTTTGCCTTCTTATATTCTTCTCCTGAAAGCTGCACCTCCGCATTAGGTTTTGCCACCTGACGACCTTCTTCCGAAAGCTCAGCCTCAGCCTTCTGAACAACGTTTGCCTTCTTATATTCTTCTCCTGAAAGCTGTGCCTCCGCATTAGGTTTTGCCACCTGACGACCTTCTTCCGAAAGCTCAGCCTCAACCTTCTGAACAACGTTTGCCTTCTTATATTCTTCTCCTGAAAGCTGCGCCTCCGCATTAGGTTTTGCCACCTGACGACCTTCTTCCGAAAGCTCGGCCTCAGCCTTCTGAACAACGCCAGTACCCATAATCACAAATGAGAAAACGGATATCACAATTACCAACCATAACTTCATACATCCTCCTTTCGTTTACCGAAGTGCTTTGTGCAGGGCTTAAAAGCCTTGCAGATACCTTTATTACAGCCCTTTTTCTTTAATTAAAGGTAATATATGACTGCGATTTGTATTACCAAGGCCGAGAAGTAATCTGTACTATAGTCAAATAAATCTATTTTTCGAAAAACATTACAGGTAGGGGCGAAGCATTTGCCTGCATATAAGAGAGAGACGTAAAATGCTGTACATACGTCAACCCCGCTACGTTGAAGGAATTATGCTGTACGCATGCAAATGCTTCGCCCCCATTTTCCAAAAAGCCAAATTACCGCTAAGGTTCTAAAATCAGATTTGTTTGACTATATATCAGGCGGAGGGAGCAATTGACTATCAGAGAGGAACCATCGGCTTTTGCCCAATTACTGACAACTTATAATATTTTTCATCAGTCCCGGGTTTTCACTTAGCTGGTTATTATTTGTGAAGATCAAAAGTGAAAATCTATCTATATATACAAGTTGTTCAAATCTTCGGTTACGGTAATATCCCGAATTCAATGATGAAAACTTGCATACCATAATGATTAACACATTCTGTTCCTTATTTTCAGAAGTACATATCAATAGTCCTATTTCCCTTATACCACTGATCTTGCGGAATACGCCTTTTACAATATGAATTATAAAACTGTATTTCCTTTTGCAATATGTTATGCACATGTGAAAAGAATTTGAAGCTAACATTCTGGGGACATCATAAAATCATTGACTTATGTTGAAAAATAATTACAATCCCGTCGCTTTTAGGGCGGTTCACCAAGCACCCTTATTCAGGCTATTTTAGCCCCCTACGGAGCTTCTGTATAAAAATTGCCTATGTTGGTTATTTATATTTCGCTACCATTGTATTATTTCAAAATACTAAATATTTATAAATTCCCGCAACTAAACAACACAATCAGAATGGAAGGGATAACCATGAGTATACGCATGGTTGACGATTCTCCGGACGTACATTTTCAACTCAAATTTTTCCTGAATTCCAACGGTTACACCTCAAGAAAAATACGGAGGAGAAGAATTTGTCGCGGTCTTGCCTGATATGGAGTTAGAAGGTGCATGCCAGATAGCGGAAAACATACGTATAAACTACGTATAAACATTGATGCGCCAAAAATTGCCCTTCAGGAGTCGCATGTTTGCGGCCTGGTTACCGTCAGTATGGGGATTGCAACGACGATTTCCGATCCGGACTTAAACTCTGACATTTTGATTGATTATGCGGACAAGGCATATACCAGGCTAAAAATGAAGGACGTAACAGGGTTAAAATTTTTCAGCGCAGCGATACGGAGAAGACTTAGTATCTTATCAGTTACTTCTTTGTACTTTCAGGCAAAATACTTAATGGTGAAATCCGATAATTGTGAAATACGAAACAAATTCTAATGACAAAATGATTCGAAATTCTAAACAAATACATCTTTCGTGTCTAACATTTAGTGATTCATATTGCTGCCTGTCTGTGCGTGATCGCACGCAGACAGGTATGTTTTGGATTTGTTTTGAATTTTAGTAACTATTCAGCGTAAAACATTACACAACTCCCGGCGGGTTCACTCATTAGAAGGCTTTTGTCAAGGACAAAAGCCTTCTAATGAGTGAACCCGCGAATGGTGGGATAAGTGAGAATTCGGCGTAGCCTCCCAATTTATGATATCAGGCGAGGATGACTTCAGCTCAGGCAAAATCGTTGGAGGCGACTTTGACGAAAGCATTGTGAAAGCAAAGGCATATTTGTTGTTTCTTGGCATGAAGTATAGGTTTTAATATGCATGGGAGAAAAGATGCATTATGATGTGATTATTATCGGCGGTGGTTCGGCAGGGTAGACCTGATATTATTATGAAAAGATGTTTGCGTTACAAATGGCAGAGAAGGAACTCAGGGACATGCTGAAAGTTGTTTTAAAGACATTTGATTTAAGGGAATTAATCCACATAATACCAAAAGAAGATTATTTACTTGTCCTTGAAGAGGCAAAATATTTTATGGAAGACTCCGTTATCAGCGAGATTCACGCAATGCCCGGTTTCTTTTCCAAAAATAAGATTGCATCAAGATTAAATAATGGATTTGAGTTTGATCGCTGACTGGAAGTCACGGCTAAAGCCGATGTTTTCGTTATACTGATCTCCGCCATAAATGGCGGAGTTAAAGGATAACCAGCTTTCTTCTATGAACTAAACCCGACTTCCGGTCTGGGATGCGGAACAAAAGTCGCGTGAAGAAATCCAGCCCGGAAATTTAAACGGAGTCAAAGTCCTTATTTTAGATGACAATGACACGAACCGCTTAATTTTGATGGAAATGCTTTCAGGTTGGGGAGCTATTGTATCGGAGGCGTCATGCGGAGAATAAGTGCTGGAGATGCTTAAGGATGCAACTATTGCGGACACACCCTTTTGGGTACTTCTGCCGGACTGCCGCATGCCAGGCATGGATGGGTTTCAGGTTGCGGAAAATATTAAAAACGATCCGAAACTTGATGGAATAACGGTTATGATGCTTAACTCTGACAACAGAAACAGCGATTCTGACAGGGCTAAAAAATTAGGGGTGCATTCCCGATTTTTTGCAAATATTCGCACCTACATGTTGGCTAACAGGTATTGTATCGCAAACATCTTGTTTGATTAACCCTGACAGGGTTTGGAACCCTGTCAGGGTTGTTTCTGTCATTTTCAAGCGGTAAAAGACAGGCTTGAAACCTGTCTCTACGTTACTGTTAACCCCTACTGATTGTTTTTTTGCAAAAAATCTGGAATGCATCCCATCGTATATTGTCAAGCCGGTAAAACGTAGTGAACTTTTAAATACCATCGGTCTTGCCGTGAGAAAAACACAAACTCTCACGAAGGAACCAATAAGAGAAGACTTGCCGAATAATCGTGAAGATATTGATTTATTGAATATCCTTCTCGTTGAAGATTATATTTATAACCGCATTGTCGTTCAGTCATATTTAAAAAACAGCGCCAACATTGATATTGCAGAGAATGGAAAGATCGGTGTAGAAAAATTTAAGTTAAAAAAGTATGATATCTTATTAATGGATTTGCAAATGCCGGTGCAGAACAAAGCGGGAGAAACGTAGTTACAGTAATCCCCGACCTTAAAGAATCTGAATTGGCAATGATTATAGAAGCATGCGCAAAGGAAAGACATTCAGAAAAGATACAAATACAATTAAAAGAATTTTCAAATTACATGGAAACCCTTAAGGTTGTTTATGGAAAAAACTGAGCACAAAACCATTCTGCCGAAACCATGTAATCTCACTAAAAAGATCTATTCCCCGAATAGTTACCAAAAAAGAAACACAATACATTGAATACATCTTTCTCATGAACCGTAAAATAACTTCCCATTAATGGAGATTTAAAAACAACTATGCAAAAAACACTTAAGACATTAGAAGAGTCATGCAATTATTATAAAAACCTTTATAATACTTCTCCCATTGGCTATGTCTCTTTAGATAGCAATGGTCTTATACGGGAAATAAACCAAACCGGGGCAAAGCTGCTGGGAGTAGAACAAAATAAATTAACAAATACTTCTTTTCTTGATTTTGTGACGGCAGAAACTTCTGATATTTTTTTAAATCATCTGAAACAATGCGAACATTCTATTGAACAGGTAATTTCTGAAATAATCATTTCAGCAAAAGGGCACCACCGTACAACCCTCCAATTGATCAGCGTAAAAAACAAAGATGAGAATGGTTGCACCATTTACAGAACCGCTATAGTTAATACTTCGGGAGGTCTACAGCAAAGCATTTCCGGCAGGAACAAACCATTCGTTGACTATGAAAACGCCACAACAGAAGCACTTGCAAAAGAAAACAAGAGGCTTAGAGAGGAATTGTCCGGACATTTAAGGGCAGAAGAAGACCTGCGCAAATTATCACGCGCAATAGAACAAAGTCCATGCACCGTAGTAATCACCAACTCAAAAGGCGTTATTGAGTACGTCAACCCCAAGTTTACTCAGTTGACCGGCTATGCGCCTGAAGAGGTAGTTGGGAAAAACCCGAATATCTTAAAACCAGACAATATTCCGGCAGAGGAATTTGACCACTTATGGAAGACAATTACTTCTGGAAAAGAATGGCAGGGAAAATTTCGTAACAAAAAAAAGAACGGCGATTTGTATTGGGAATATGCATATATATCTCCCGTAAAAAACCAATCAGACCGCATCACTCATTTTATCGCGGTAAAAGAAGACATCACCAAACGCTTAAAAGCTGAGGAAGAATTAAGTAAATTTTCACGCGCCATCGAACAAAGTCCCGTCACCACCATTATAACTAATTCCAGAGGCATCATAGAATACGTTAACCCACGATTCACAGAATCAAGCGGTTACACCGCCAAAGAGGTTATCGGGAAAAACCCCCGCGTTCTCAAGCCGGAAAACATTTCTTCCGAAGAGTTTGCAGAACTGTGGAAAACCCTTCTTTCGGGGAAAGAACTTAATGGAGAATTTTGCTGCAAAAAGAAGAACGGTGAAATGTATTGGGAAAATGTATATCTCTCTCCAATCAGGAACCATGAGGGCAAAATCACCCACTTTATCGTTGTAAAAGAGGATATCACCGAACGTAAACTGATGGAAGAAGAGCGGATCAGGCACATTAAAGAATTGGAAGACCTGATGTCTTTTTCTACAATCATCAACGAAGAAGATGTACAGGAAGAAGCCCTTTTTAAACATCTTGTCTCTGCACTGCAAAAAAACTTTGCTCCGGACATAGCTGCCGCAATCATGCTTGACAAGGAAAAAAAGCCTCATCCGCAGAATCTGTGGGTAAGTATTGGTTCCGGCAAATTACCAAGAGTATGATACAAGGCTGTTTGCAGGCATTCCAGAGATTTATAACCATAAGCCTTTCTCATAGTCAGTTTCGCCTTA
>NZ_CAADGZ010000146.1:0-7665 GCF_900696675.1 uncultured Candidatus Kuenenia sp.
ACCAACCTTTAATAGGACAGAATCTAATAGAACGTTTCATTTTTAAACTTTCTAAAGTAATGAATTTGGGTAGTATTCTGGTGATTTACGCTCAAAAATGAGAATTTAGGCATTGAAGTATTGCTGTAACTTTACTGACATTATAAGGCTAAAATTGAGCAGAGAACTAAGTGATAAGATTGATCTGTTATTAACCTACGGTTGGAACAGGGTTGCATATAATATACTAAGGAGTTTATCCATAAAAGGATTAAAAGTCGCTGTTGGAGACACTTCAAATGTAGCCATGGCTAAAAGTTCAAAATACTGCGTTTGTTCATTTTCTTACCCTTCTTTTTACAAGAATTCAAAAGATTTTATTGAAAGCTTAAAATCAACATTTCAAGTAGTAAAGCCAAGTGTCTATATTCCTGTCCATGAAGAAACCTTTGTTATTGCAAGATATATTGATGAATTTAAAGATACCGGAGTAAAGATACCAATAAGTGATTTTCAATTGTTAAAGTCAGTTCATAAAAAGGATTCCCTTGCAAAAATTGCTGAAGCATTAAATATTCCCGTCCCAAAAACATTTAAACCGAAAAACGTATCTGATTTGAAACATATATGGAATGAGATTGGTAAAAGAGGGAAGGTTGTTATTAAGCTGCTTAATACGAATAGTTCAAAAGGGGTTTTTTATGCATCGTCATATGAAAATCTTTTGAAAAAATATACAGATTTAGTAGAAGAGAATAATCTTAAAATTGAAGAATATCCGATCGTTCAGGAATATGTGAACGGCGAAGGTTATGGAGTTTCTTTGCTGTTTAATAATGGTCAAATGAGGGCAAGGTTTACCCACAAACGATTAAGGGAAAAGATAGCAACGGGTGGTACAAGTACCAAAAGAATGAGTGTTAAAATTCCTATAATTGAAGAATACGCTGAATATTTGTTAACCTCTCTTAAATGGCATGGCGTTGCAATGGTGGAGTTTAAATTCAATGAGAATGAAAAAAAGGGGTGGTTAATTGAGGTTAATCCTAGATTCTGGGGCTCTTTAGCATTACCCATCAAAGCAGGTGTAGATTTCCCTTATCTCCTTTATAGGATGGCTATAGACGGAGATATAGAACCTGTTACCAGTTACCAGGAAGGTGTTGTTGTAAGATGGATTTTAGGGGATATTTTGGCTACGTTAAGTCAGATAAAAGCAAAAAGATCTATCAAGCCAATATTTGATTTCTTTTCCTGTAAAGGTGAAAGTTTTGATGATTTGTATAAAGATGACTTGATGCCTTTTGTGACAGAATGTCGCTATTATTTGAGTAAATTTGTAAAAACAGGTAGCTCAAATCCAACAGAAGATGCATTACTTGACGTTGATAAAATATGAGAATTGTGATTTTTGATTTTGATAAGACACTTACAAAACGTGATACCTTGAGACCGTTTGCAACATATATTGCAAAGAAATATAATCATAATTACAAATTGTTTTTGTTTTACGCATGTTTAGTATTACATAAGCAGAAATTGCTCAGTGATAAAATATTAAAAGAGTCCTTTTTGCAATTGTTTGTCAAAACGAAAAGTGTTGAAGAAATAGAAAAAATAGTTAATCAGTTTTTTGAAGATAGAGTACAAAACATGATAAATAACTCAGTTCTAGATAAGTTAAAAAATCATGTTAATTCCAATGACAAGGTTTACATTGCATCAGCTAATTTTGATTTTATTTTGAAACCATTGATTGAAAGATGGAATATTAGTGGAATTATTTCTACAGAAACAGAAAAGGAAAATGGACATTTTACGGGAAAGATAGTTGGTAATACCTGTAAAGGAGAAAACAAGTTGATAAAGATTGAGGCTGTTTTGGGTGAGGGGGTTTTAAAAAACATAATTGCCTATGCCGATGAAGAAGATGCCCTTCTTTTAAAAAGCGTTGGTCAAGGGATAAGAATTTAGTCTCAAATCCCTTATGCTGAGATTCGGATTTATTACCAAAATTATTAAAGCCGGTAACTATGAGAAAGACCTTAGAAACTTTATTTTATTCTGCAAAAAAAGAAAACGACCTGCCGGACGCGGAATTATTAAGCATCGTTGTTGAAGAAAATTATCAAGGTAAAGGTATGGCGAGAAAGCTTTTTATTAAATTAGTAGATGAATTCAAAACCAGAGGGGTTTTTCGATTTAAAGTTGTTGTGGGATCAAATCTCGTAGCTGCTTGTCGATTTTATGAGAAAATGGGAGGAGTCTTTTTATCGGAGACAGAAGTTCATAAGGGTGAAAAGTCCAGGGTGTATAAATGGGATCTTATGGACGAGAGGTCATAATTCCAATTTACATGAGTGACGTAATAGGCGTAATATTTACACTATTATAGGATACTGTGTAAAAACTTTTTTTATTCGAGGGTTTTCACTCTAATAATTCCCCGTTTTACGAGGGATAAGAGGGGAATCTTCGCTGTGTTATGCATTGGCCAATGTATTTTCCTCGGCCATGCTCTCCTATAAATATGGGTTCAGATATTTCTTTATCCTTCCCATGGTCTTTGCAACCCTTCATTTCAGTTATGGCCTTGGGTCAATATGGGGATTGCTGACCGTAAGGAAATGGATTACGAAAAATGGACATATCTTTTATGGTAAGTTAAAATAACGCTAAAATTCTTATACATATAAACAGGAGGTGATCATGTCTACAAAGGTTGTTCATCCATATATAACTTCAAAAGAAGATATAGGCGGAGGAAAGTCAATAATCGTTGGAACAAGGACGAGGGTATCGAATATCGTGGCCTATTACAGACTCGGCCTTTCGCCTGAAGAACTTGCACGAGAATTCCCCCATCTTACACTTTCGCAAATACATGATGCTCTATCATACTATTATGAGCATCAGGAAGAGATAGATAAGGAGACAGATGAAAATAGTGAAGAAAACATTAAGAAACTTATTTAGAAATGAAGATAAAGCTCTATCTTGACGAAGATGTTCCGCTGGCTTTTGCACAAGCACTCATAAACAGAGGGGTTAATGCAGTTACCACCCAGCAGGTAAGAAATGATGGAAAGTCTGACGAGGAACAACTTGCTTATGCTACGAAAGAAGGAAGAGCGATATTTACCCATAATAAGGGAGATTTTGCCATCCTGCATAATGAATATTTGAGAAACGGAAAAGAGCATGCAGGAATAATATTATCTGACCAACTGCCGGTCGGAATTCTTCTAAAAAGATTTATGAAACTCTGGTTCTCGCTCAATGATATAGACACGAGAAGTAGATTGGAATTTTTAAGCAATTGGAGATGATTATTTCTCTCTATTGCCGGTATTTTAATACATAATTTTGGACCTCGGTTGTGGGCTTCTGGCTGTAATTTCAGGCTGTTATGCATTGGCCAATGTATTTTCTTCGGCCATGCTCTCATATAAACATGGGAACAGATATTTCTTTAGCCTTCCCATAGTCTTTGCGACACTTCATTTCAGTTACGGACTTGGGTCAATATGGGGATTGCTGACTTAAAAAAAATAAGTCATACGTCGTAAGTCGAAAGTCGAATAAATACAAATCGTACGTCATAAGTTTTAAGTCGTAAGTCAAAAAATATAAGACATAAGACATAAGACATAAGACATAAGACATAAGACATATGTTATTAGCCAATTTTTATACTGAAGAACGATATGAAGATTGAGAAATTTGAGGATATTAAGGCATGGCAGATTGCAAGGGAATTGGTACGAGAGATATACAGAATTACAAATGACAAGGAGTTTATGAAAGACTTTGGCCTAAAAGATCAAATCCGAAGGGCTGCCCTCTGTGTCTGTAATGTCCAATATTTCAGAAGGATTTAAAAGAGGGTCGGATAAGGAATTCAATCAGTTTCTTTATTATGCACGAGGATCTTCTGCTGAGGTAAAAAGTCAGTTATATATCGCTCTTGACCTCGGTTATATTGCTGAAAATGAATTTAAAGATTTATATAACAAATGTACTGACATTTCCAGGCTGATTATGGGATTTATCAATTATCTTAAGAAATAAGACGTAAGTTGTAAGTCAAAAAATATAAGTCGTACGTCATAAGAACGAAAAGGGTCGCATCTTAATTATTCAATAATCTCTATGACAATTGCAGAATATAAAATACAACGGGAAAAAGAAACACCCGGGAATAACAGACAAGTCAATGGATTGGGAAAGCCAAAACAAGGACTATCCCCCTTTAACCGATTTTTAAAAAGAGGCTTCGATTTTGTAGTCTCTTCAATAGGCTTGATCCTGACAGGCTGGATTATCATTCTGGCTTATATAGCGGCTTCAATTGATACGAGGGAAAGTGGGTTTTTTACTCAAACACGTATTGGGAAACATGGGAAACCCTTCACGGTTATTAAAATTCGTACAATGCGTTATATCCCATCCATTGATACAACAGTTACTACTACACATGATCCTCGGATTACACCGCTTGGTCGATTATTCCGCAAGACAAAGATTGATGAGCTACCTCAACTGATTAATGTGTTTTTTGGGCATATGAGCTTTGTAGGACCACGGCCTGATGTCCCTGGTTTTGCAGATATGCTAACGGGTGATGATCGGGTGATCTTGTCTGTAAGGCCTGGTATCACAAGCCCGGCAACATTGAAATACAAAAATGAGGAAGAGGTTTTGGCAGCGCAAGATGATCCGGAAAAATATAATCGAGAGGTGCTTTTCCCTGATAAAGTAAAGCTAAACCGTGAATATGTTGAGAATTATAGCTTTATTAATGATATTAAATATATTTTCCAGACGATTTTTGGTTAAACGGGAAATTAAGAAGTTGGGAATGTGTGAGGTTGAGAAGATGGGAAATCGGGAGGTTATGAAGAGGGGGGTGTTTTGATGAGTAAATTGAAAATTATAGCTGAAGAAAAAGCGACAGAAGAGGTAGTTAAATCTGCTATTTCTGCTGAAATAAAGAGACTGGAAATTGGTTTGAATAGGACGAACAGGGAAATAAAAGAATTTGAAGGGAAATGTGAGGTTTCATCAGAAATATTTTTAAAGGAATTTACTACAGAAGATTTAAAAGGTGGTGATGATGAATACATTACATGGGTAGGTGAATTGAAAATACGGGATAGAATTCTTGATGAGCTGAAAAAGCTTAAATATATTGAATATGTTAATAGCTGAATATTTGCAAGAATTTGCAAAGATAATTAATGAATATTCAAAATCCGGCTTTATTATAACATCGGAACTAAAGATTGATTCCAGGACAGAAAAGATTGGTTTAATAAAAACAATTATACAATTCATTGATGATTCAAAGCTATTTGTTACTGAATATGTTGACCTGAGATACAAGATTGAAAAACTTTCTTATGCATTCCATTACCAGGATAAAAAGACAATATAATATTACGATATGATAATGCTGTGCATAAACCAATGTTAAGCTTTAAAAATCACAAGCATTTTGAGGGAACTATTCTCAATTCTGAGATTCCGAAATTGAGAGATGTTTTAGAAGAAATAATGGATGCATTCCCGATTGTTTGTAAGCGTTCATGGAGTCGGGGCAAAACAACCCTGACAGGGTTTGAAACCCTGTCAGGGTTAACACTACTGCAACGTTTCATTAAAACATGGCGGAAATCACAAAAAATCGGGAATACACCCGAAATAATAAGTAATTATTTGAACAAATATTCAATAAATGGCTGAGTTAAATAAAAGTATTTTTCTCTCTCCGCCTCACATGGGTGGTCAGGAGCTTGAATTTGTCAAACAGGCCTTTGAGAGCAATTACATCGCGCCGGTTGGGCCACATGTTGATGCGTTTGAGCGGGAATTCTCTGAGATGGTAAGTATTCCGCATGCGGCGGCCGTGTCGAGCGGCACCAGCGCAATGCATCTTGCCCTGCGTCTGTTGGGTGTCGGCCCTGGCGATGAGGTGATTGCTCCATCTTTCACTTTTATTGGTGGCGTGAGTCCGGTTATTTTTCAGGGCGCAAAACTGTCATTTGTCGACTCTGAGGCAAAGTCATGGAATATGGACCCTGATCTGTTGGCAGAAGAGCTGTCATTCAGAAATAAGCAGGGCAATCTCCCGAAGGCGGTCATCAGTGCAGACATACTCGGACAGGCTGCTGACCTTGACAGGATTCTCGATATCTGTAATCAGTACCATATCCCAGTTGTCTCAGACTCGGCTGAGGCCCTTGGTGCAACGTATAAGGGACGACATGCCGGGAAGGGCTCTGCCTTTGTGGTGTATTCTTTTAACGGAAACAAGATCATCACCACGTCGGGGGGTGGGATGCTGGCCTCAGACGATGGGTACCTGATAAAAAAGGCAAAATTCCTTTCACAGCAGGCCCGTGACCCTGCGCCTCACTACGAACATACGCAGATAGGGTACAACTACCGGATGAGCAATATTGTTGCGGCGATTGGCCTGGGCCAGTTGCGCGTTTTGCATGAGCGTGTCGAAAAGAAGCGCTGGATATGTGACTATTACCGTAAGGCACTGGCTGATATGCCTGGGATCGAATTCATGCCTGAGACCTCGTATGGGCGAGCGACCAGGTGGCTGACCGTCATACTGATTACGCCTGAGGACTTTGGCGCTGACCGGGAAGCCGTCCGGCAGGCATTGGAAAGAGAGAATATCGAATCCCGCCCTGTCTGGAAGCCGATGCATATGCAGCCGGTTTTCAAGGGCTGCTCCATGTGCGGCGGAGCAGTGTGTGAAGACCTTTTTAAAAGAGGGCTCTGTTTACCATCCGGGACTGCGATGACGACCGGTGATATTGATAGGATAATAAGGGTGATAAAGGATTGTCATAGAAAATGAAATTGTAAGAGAAATAAGGAGACACTATGAGCAATGACAGGTATGAAAAGGTAGCACAATTAGTCAAAGGGATATTTGAAAAGGAATTTGGAAAGTTATCAACCGATGATTTTAATGAAGTCGTAAAGATATTGAGAATTAATAAAGAAGAGGCAAAGACCGATTTTAATAAATTCTATAAAGACCTTGACCAGGATGGGAAAAAAGAGGTTGATTTTATGATGAGTTTATAAAATTGCTTTATTGTACAACCCCAAAAACCCCGATGTGAAAGTCGTAAAGAAGAAAGAAATTTACGAACTCTTTCCCCATTGCCAAATTGATCTCAAACGTATTACCCTTGCCCCTCCGGTTACACGGCTCATAACGAATGGCTCATGGCTGATAGCTGATAGTTCATGGCTCGTATGTTATTTGCTGGAAAAGTTGAAGGTTTTTAATACGCATTATGTTGGAATTATAAAGAAGTTAAAGAGTTAAGGAGGTTGAGAGGTTGGGAAGTTGGGAAGATGTGAAGTTAGGATTAGTGAGTTGGATTGGTTGAATTGTTTTGTCTGTTGAATTTGTTAGAAGTCGATGGTAATTTCATAAAAAAGTGAGATTGGGAGATTTTAAAAGATTGTTTACCATATATTTGTGATAAGAATATGAAAAAGGAAAATATGTTTGAATCCAAATATTTCCTAGCGCGGCCTTTGGCCGCAACCAAAAAGGTGATTTTTAGTTTATTATAAAGTATAGTAGTATCCTCGTAAATAGTAATCAGACAATTTGGAGGACACTACTTATGAATAAGTTGATGGAATTAT
>NZ_CAADGZ010000147.1:0-7491 GCF_900696675.1 uncultured Candidatus Kuenenia sp.
GAATAAAACAACCGTATCATAGATTAAAGCGTAGAAGAAAAAGTTGAAAAAGGGGCAATTTAAAAAAATTTAAATTTGCTCAGAGAAAGAATCTTGCATAAAAAAGATAGTTTTCGTTCAGACACTAAATAGCTCCGTAGGAGCGACCTGTTCGTATTCAGGTAGACCTGTTTATATGGATTTACAAGAGACAGGTCGCTCCTAATTGCAGAGACAGGTTTCAAACCTGTCTCTACGATCTGTTATAATATCCTATTTTGCTACAAACAGGCTGCTCCTACGGAGCTTATAGGTAGTACATTTTTCAAAAAACTAAAGTGTTACTTACTATTTGTTTGGCTATATGTGCTACGTTCGCAACGGGTCAGTCAGGTCTTTTACAACGCATTGAACATATATATTTTTCGAGGTTTTTATAACAGTACTCATTAAGCACACGGGAACAATAACTCCATCAGGTCTTCGAATATTCATTTCCATAGAAACCGTTTCATTTTTCTTTGACAACCCTTGAAAGAATTCTGCCGGGTTCTTTGTCTTTTCCGGTGAAAAACAATCCCATATTTTGTACGTATGCTGCTCCTTAAGGCTTCTGCCGGTTTGTTCCTCAAATTTTTTATTATAATCCACGATAACGCCGCTTTCCGGATTAAAGAGCACAATGCCGAATAGCGAAGACTGATTCAACATGTCGAACCTACTCTCTATCAGGCGTAAAGCATCTTCTGTATTTTTAATTTTTGTAACGTCAATAAATGTGATAACTACGCCATCTATTACATTATCTACTGTGCGATAGGGCAAGATACGCATGTTATAAAACGCCTGCTCCTTTGTCTGTATCTGGCATTCTTTTTTGACCAGCGTTCTAAGCACTTCTGCCGAGTCATCCCTGAGGGTGTCCGTATTGAATTTTGCGGTGATGTCGCCTATCGAACGGCCAATATCCGACAGCAGCATATTAAAGAGTTTTGTCAGCATCGGGGTAAAACGGACAATATTCAGTTTCGTGTCAAGAAATATGGTTGCTATCTCAGTGCTTGCAAGGAGGTTGTTGAGGTCGTTATTGGAACGTGATAATTCATTTAACTTATTCTGCAGTTCCGCGTTCACCGTCTCCAGTTCTTCATTCGTGGATTGTTGTTCCTCTTTAGACGTCTCCAATTCCTCGTTGGTACTCTGCAGTTCCTCGTTTGTGGACTGCAATTCTTCATTGGTAGATTTCATCTCCTCATTCGAAGTTTCCAGTTCCTCGATGGTTGCCTGTAAATATTCCTTTGTCGATTTCAATTCTAATTCGAGTTTTGTAATCTGTGGGTCTTCTTTGCTGATTTTTAAGGAGGCCTTTCCTTTTTTCCGCGCTTTTTCAGCCGGTAATTTTTCATCAAAGATGATCATCGTCAGCCCTTCAGTTGCTATTCCGGTTTTAAGTGGCTTGACGGTCAGGTCAATCGTCAGGAAATGTTCATTGTCTCGTATCTTCACCTCTTTTTCTATGATAGTTTCTTTCCTTCTGGAAATTTTATGGAGAATGGCGCTCAGTTTATAACGCAGGTCTTCGTGCGCCATTTTTAATATATTGAAGGTGGGGACACCGGGTGGCGTTAGCAAGTATTTGTGTATATTGCCGTTAACATAAAGAATCTCATGTTTTTCATTGATCAGTGCAAACGACGGGGCATATTTGTTAAGAATCTCTCTTTCCGCAAGTTGAATAATATTGATTTCTCCGTAATCCTTTTTTTCTTCTTTCCGGTCTGATTGAAAGACTCCCTTCGTTGGCAAGGCAGGAAGATCCACGCCCTTTTCGATAACGCCGCTTTTACGTTTATAGATTTTCCATTTCGCATTTTCAGTTGAAAAAAGATCGGTAAAATTACCAATGGTTTCAGATGACCCGAGGAAAAGGTACCCATCCTTATTCAGGGTATAGTGAAAAACCGACAGTATCTTTTTTTGCAGCGAGGCGTCCATATAAATCAGCACGTTTCTGCATGATACAAGGTCTAGCCTGGAAAAAGGAGGATCCTTTATCAGACTTTGAGCGGCAAAAACCAGCATTTCGCGTATCCGTTTTTTTAGCTTGTAGGAGTTGTCTTCTTTTATAAAGAACTGTTTCAGCCGTTCTTTGGAGACGTCCGCGGCAATACTGTCAGGGTAGATACCCGCGCGCGCGAATTCGATGGCCGTCGAGTCTATATCGGTTGCAAATATCTGTACGTTACACTGCCGCTGTTTCTTTTCCATAATTTCCGCGATGAGTATGGCAATGGAATATGCCTCTTCGCCTGTGGCGCAGCCAGCCACCCAGACGCGTAAAGCACTGTTTGTCTGTTTTCTCTGTATGATCTCGGAGATTACCGTATTTTTCAGGAGATCAAAGGCGTCCTTGTCTCTGAAGAAATTGGTAACCCCTATGAGCAGGTCTTTGTAAAGAATTCCTATTTCAGCCGTATTTTCCCGGATATAACTGAGATAATCTGCAATTTTATCTATCTGATGAACGGCCATGCGTCTTTCAATCCTTCTCCGAATCGTATTTTGTTTATACTGGGAGAAATCCTGTCCTGTATGGTTGCGAATCTGCAGGAGTATTTTTGTTACATTGTTTTGATATTTTTCTTCCGTGGCGCCCGTTGACCTGACGCTATCAATATAGGGGTGTTTAATATATTTTAGCAGTTCTCCCGGCATTCTTTCCACTGGCAGGACAAGATCAACCGCACCGGTGTTTATCGCGCTTCTGGGCATGCTGTCATATTTTGCCTCGGTTTCGTCCTGCGCCATGGTCATTCCCCCCGCGCCCTTGATTGCTTTAAGCCCCAGGGTGCCGTCGGTGCCCGTTCCTGAAAGCACGATGCAGATGGCCTTTTCTCCCAGATCATCTGCAAGGGAACGAAAAAAGAAATCAATAGGCAGTCTGTAGGCATGTGGTTCAAGAGGTTGTATCAATTGAAAGGTCCGGTTCATAATAGCAACGTCCATCCCCGGAGTATTAAGATAAACGCAGTTTGGTAACGCCCGCATTCCATCGTTGATTTCCAGTATCTTCATTGTGGTATATTTATTTAGCAGTGTTGCCATAATGCTCTTGTATTTAGGCGCCAGATGCTGGATAACCACTACGGCAAGGTTGCTATTGTCAGGCATGTTGGAAAAGAAACCTTCGAGCGCCTCAAGCCCGCCGGCAGAAGCGCCGATTCCGACAATGGGGAATGTCATAGTTTGTTCTTTTATAACCTTTTCATCCCTTGCCGGTGCTATCGTTTTTGTTTTTGGCATAGCCGTTTTTGCTACGGTAGGTGTAACAGCTTTTTTGGCTTGGACTTTTGATTCCTTGGCGAGTGCCTCTTTTTTCCCAGTCTGCGCTGGCTTCTTTTTTTCAGCTTCAGTTTTTTTTCTCACCATGATCTATTGGGCTTCTGAAATGAATTATTTTGCTTGCATTGTTAGATAAAGACATTTTAAAAATCCATAGTTGGGTAATTGGGTGAATCGTAAGCAGGTAAGCAGGAGATGTCAATATAAATATATTGATGTATAGACGCACGGCCGTACGTCTGTCCTTTAACCACAAAGAGAGTCGTAGAGTTAAAGAGTTAACTCCTGAACTCCTAAACTTTACGTAAGCCTCATCTAATCAATGCCTTACGGTTATGCATTTTGAAAAACGAGCATAAAAAACAAAAGATTGGGGGATAGTAGTACGAAGGAAAACTTACAAAAAAAGGTAACATTTTAGTTTTTTGAAAAATTTATGGGATGGAAAAAATACCATGTAGCCCCGTTAGGGGCGGTCTGTTTGTAGCGCAATAGAATTCAATAGTGTAAATAGCTTCGTAGTAGCGGCCTGTCCGTATTCAGGCAGACCTGTTTAATATGGATTTACAAGAGACAGGTCGCTACTAATTGTAGAGACAGGTTTCAAACCTGTCTCTACGGTCTGTTATAATATCCTATTTTGCTACAAACAGGCTGTTTCTACGGAGCTTATAGGTAATACGTTTTTCAAAAGACTAAAATGTTACAAAAAAAGAAGTTTTTACATGGTAATACTATATAATATGAATACCATACTCAGTCCTCAGTTCTCAATCTGCAATTTGCCGACTGCCGACTGCCACGGTATAATAGAAAATCCCAATCCCCTTCAAGTCCCTTATGGAAAGGGGACGGAACTATTACAAAAAATGTTTGTATTGTACGAACGTTTATTCTCTTTAAAATAAAATTGTTTAAGGGTTATCATGAAATTCACAAAAATGCATGGAATAGGCAACGATTATGTTTATGTTAATTGTTTTCATGAAGTAGTTGAGGACCCCGTCGGGCTGTCAAAAAAAATAAGCGACCGGCACTTTGGAGTGGGGTCCGATGGGTTAATACTTATATTGCCGTCAGAGATAGCAGATTGTAAAATGCGTATCTTTAATGCGGATGGCAGTGAAGCGCAAATGTGCGGAAATGGAATCCGTTGTGTTGCAAAGTACGTTTACGATCATGCACTGGTCAGAAAGAACCCGCTTACAGTAGAAACGTTGGCAGGCATTAAAACCATTGAGCTGTATACGAAAAATGAAAGGGTCTGTAGCGCAAGGGTAAATATGGGAAGGCCGAAGCTGATGAGACCGGAAATACCAATGGTTGGCGCTGAAACGCAAGTAGTAGACGAAATGCTCGTGCTTAATGAAAATACTTCATTTCGGGTTACCTGCGTTTCCATGGGAAATCCTCATTGCGTAATCTTCGTTGATGATTTAAAGCAACTCCATATAGAAAAAGATGGAAAGGCAATTGAACACCATCGCGTCTTTCCCGAAAGGACAAATGTCCATTTTGTAAAGGTTCACCATCCGGGAGAGGTTACAATGGTCACCTGGGAGCGTGGATCGGGCATAACCCTGGCGTGCGGAACAGGCGCTTCTGCTGTTTGCGTTGCCGGCGTTCTTAACAACCTGACAGAACGTAAACTTTTGGCACACTTGCCAGGCGGGGATCTGGAACTGGAATGGGTGGAAGATGAAAATGTTTATATGACAGGCGCTGCTGCTGAAGTTTTTACGGGAGAATGGCTTTTATAGCAGCAGGAAAACAGTCTGCAGTCCTCAGTCCTCAATCGGCAATTTGCAGACTGTCGGCTGCAGAAGGAACAAGTAAATATTTTACCAATAAGCACGCACTGACGAATGGAAGTGTGCAAAGAAATTACTGATAAGGTACTAAAATCTGCAATGAAGTTATCTATAATTAAAAGTGTATTTCTTTTTGTCATCCTACTGTCCGGTTGCGCAGGCAGCAAATCAGCGATTATGCAAAGATCGATTTGGGAAGATACTTCTGCCATACTGAATAGCACGGGGGGGGAAGCGCAAAACCTTTCGGTACAACAAATAAAAGAGGTGTTAATTGACAACAACTCTAAACTTACTACGCTTCGGGCAAAGGCAAAAATAACCTTAACCGCGCCTGAATCAAAAGGGCCTGTTACATGCACCGGCCTGATAGTGTATGAAACGCCAAATCATCTGCGTGTCATTGGCTCAAAACTGGCGACTACCCTATTTGATATGTCTACCGACGGCAATACCTTTTGGATTTATGTCCCCTCGGAAAAAAAGGTTTACACAGGTTCCAGCAACGCCTTGCATAAAGTGAATTCATCAGGAATGGGCATTTCACCGAATGATATGGCAGGGTTATTTAATCTTAAAAATATTCTGGGCGGCGAGAGTACGGTATTGGAAATCTGGCCTTATTATTGGATCATTTACGCGATAGATACGAATGAAGGCAAAATAAATCTTAAAGGGAAATTGTTGATTAACAGGAGTAACACGGATACATTTCGATGTGAAACATTTAATCCGGACGGTTCTGTCCGGCTGCAGGCAGTATTTACCGATTATTCTGATTTCGATAGTTGCCGGCTGCCGCAAAGAATTGACGTCCGTTGGCCCACATACAATACCGCAATGGGCATCACGCTTTCTGATATCATTGTAAACAGCCAGCTTGACTCAAAAATATTCACCTTTACAATCCCAAATGGCGTGGAGGTAGTCCATATGGGGAATTAAATTCCGCCTCCATTTTCCAGTTCCACTATTTTCTCCAAACGGCGGGCGTGTCTTCCCCCTTCAAAAGGCGTTTCTAACCATAGTTTTACTTTTTGTTCCAAAAGTTCTTCGTCGATAATATCCGCACCGATGCACAGTACATTGGCATCATTATGCCGTCTGCTCATTTCTACCGTATAAAGATTGTGGCATAAAGTCGCCCTGACGCCCCTTACCTTGTTTGCTACAAGCGACATACCTATTCCGGTGCCGCAGATTAAAATACCCCTGTCGCATTCCCCGTGTCCCACCGAAAGCGCCGCCTTCATTCCAAAATCGGGGTAATCCACGGACTCCGATTTTGATGAAGTGCCAAAATCCGTTACGGAATGGCCTAATTCCTTCAATGTTACCTTAATACGTTCTTTAAAATCATACCCTCTGTGATCTGATGCTATTGCAATCTTCATTGTCGTTTCACAATCTTCCATAAAAAAATGTACAAAAAAATTATCCCGATTCTCAATATTTTTTAAGACAATTTCGAATAGTTGTTTCGGGAATAATGCCATGCCGAACGACCTCACATACTCCATCTTTTATTTTGACAACCGTTGAAGGCTCGTGTGATGGTGTTGGTCCGCCATCCAGTATGAAGTCGATTTCATCCTTAAAATATGCCGTTACTTGTGATGCATCCGTTGACGGCGGATGCCCTGAAGTGTTTGCGCTGGTAGTTGCTACCGGAATATTTGCGGTGCGGATTAAGTCTCTTGCGATGGCATTATCGGGCAATCTTACGCAAATGTCTGAGCCATCCTTCAGCGGAAAAATAATCGCTAAGGGACCCGGCCAAAAAGACTCCATCAACCTTTTTGCCACATCAGAAACAGCGCCCGCGTATAGTTCCACTTCCCCGATATCGGCAATCATCAGGGTCAGCCTCTTTTCTGCAGGCCTCTTCTTTGCCTCATAAAGCCGTTCGATAGCTTCTGGATTATCCTTATGAACGCCCAGGCCATATACGGTCTCCGTTGGGAAAGCCACTATCCCGCCGTTCCTCAAAGCTTTAGCAGCTATTTCAATAGATGTCCAGTAAAGGTCTTGATTTCGGACGTCAAGTATCTGTGTTATTTTGGAGGTGTTACAAGGCATAATATAAATCTACGTTCATAAATTTCAATATTTTGTAACACTTTAGTTTTTTGAAAAATTCCCGTTATAGAAAAAATACCATGTAGCCCCGTCAGGGGCAGTCTGTTTGTAGCGCAATAAAATTCAATAAGGTAAATAGCTCCGTAGGAGCGACCTGTCCGTATTCAGGCAGACCTGTTTAATATGGATTTACAAGAGACAGGTCGCTCCTAATTGCAGAGACAGGTTTCAAACCTGTCTCTACGATCTGTTATAATATTCTATTTTGCTACAAACAGGC
>NZ_CAADGZ010000148.1:0-7488 GCF_900696675.1 uncultured Candidatus Kuenenia sp.
GTATTTATAGGGTTATAAAGGATTTGTATTAATAAATAGGCCATTTATTCTGCGACTACATATTATTTTGAATTTGTGGAAACCCGCTTAAAATAAGGATTTTGTTGAAATCTTTCCGGAAAGGGGGATATAGGAGTGGCCAAGCGAAGCAGACCCATTAATAAACCGTCCTTTTTTTCTTCTCTCGGTAATGAATTTCATAGTTTGCCAATCGTACTACTTAAATTTAAAATTCTTTTCTGAATGGCAGCATAGCTGCACAATCTTTGTAGCTCATTTAAAATTTTTTCAGGTCAAGTTGCCAAAGGTATAAAGCATCTTACACACCAATAGCTATACTAATAATTGAAATAATATTAATAACCGGTGTTAGAAAATCCAGGATAGCGGCGCCCATATACAAATCATATCTATCAATAAATCCAAACATATTGGTTGCAAAGAGGAATCGTATAAAAAAGAAGGCATAAAGGGTAAGAAAAGCATACTTGCCTAAGGAAAGATACCTGCAATATACCGTAACGAATATGAAAACCGAACCTAATTTAACAAAATCGTTTAAAATATTTAAGATAATTGGAATTACATGATGTTTATGAGCGGCGAAAGAGATATGATGCATTGAAACACTAACGTCTTCCTCTTCTTCCAAAAATACTTCAAGTACCTCAGACAAGAAATATTTTGAGAGAAAATACAATCCAAACCCGATGATACTTACATAAAAAAGGCCTTTTACCCATTTTATTAACTGCTCCACAGCTTGTTTATCCTGGCAGGTCAATCCTGATGAAACATCAGAGATTCCATCTGCTACTCTTTTTACTGAATCAGACGCGATAAAAAGATATGCGAAAGCAAAGACTATTGCCATCACAATATCACCAAACATATCGGGCAGATTCGGCACATGTGCCTCATATTCGCGTCCGTGATTTCCTGCCCGAAGAAATTCGAAATAGATAAGGCCGTGAATTAAATTTCCTACTAAGAAACTTAGATTAACACCAATAAATACTAACCGTGCACCGACCTTTAAATCCTTTATTGCAGATTGCGTCAGCTTATTCTGACCTATATAATTTTCGATAATAGCCATAGGTATTCTTCTTTATTTAAATGCCATTAAATAAATTTTTAGCGTCTTTATGTACCGGCACCAGCCTTCAATATTACCCCACTGCCTCTTTGCGCTTCTCGCCCTCATTACATTGCAGTTGCTACTTTTCTGTGTGCATTTACCAGGGTTTTTTTCTCCATAAAAGAAAGGCACATAAGACAAACGAGGGATACAAATATATACCCGAGAGCATAATTCTCGGTGTAATCTTTAATTGTGCCTAAAATTATAGGAAGAAAAAAGCCTCCGAGACCCCCTGCTGCCCCTACAAGGCCACCCACAGCCCCGGTATCTTTTGGATAATATTCTGCTACCAACTTGTATACGACACCATTGCCAATACCCAGACAAGTGCCCATAATGTAAAACACCGCGAGTGCGGTTGTTAATGATAAGTTGAAATTTAAGAATACCGCTATAAAAAGTACGGCTACTGTAAGCAGTACCATTATTTTTCTTCCATCGAACTTATCGCCCAGGTAACCACCCAAGATTCGGGTAAATGATGAGAGAAATACAAATATAGAGGTGAAGCTACCGGCCTTTACCGGTGAAATATGATAAAAGTCATATAAATACGTCGGCAACCATACTGAAAAGCATACGAAGAATCCAAAGTACATGAAGTAAAAAAAGCAAAAGATCCAGGCCAATCTGGAAGATTTATAAAGTTTCAGTTTGTCACCCAGGGTTGAAACCTTTAAATTGGCAGGTTTTGGGGCATTGGATGTAAAAAACCAGTAGATAAATGCCATGAGAAGTAACGGAAATGAATAAATAATAAATACCTTACTCCAACCCAAAGATTCCGCGATAAATGGCGCTCCAAATGCAGCAAGGGCAGTACCCGCATTTCCCACGCCATAAACGCCTAATGCAAAGCCTTGTTTTTTCTTTGGATACCATTCTGAAACATGCGGAATTCCAACAGCAAAGGAAGATCCTATTAAACCGAAAAAGAATCCGCACGCTAACAAAGAACCATAACTACGGGCAAAACCGGTAAAAAACAGAGATACGAATCCAAACAGAAGCATAATCGTAAAAACGAGTCTTCCGCCATACTTATCTGTCACAATACCCATAGGAATCTTTGCAAGGGAACCAAGTAATACCGGCGTAGCAAGTAATATTCCTACCATTGTGGAAGACAGATTAAATTCTCTCTGAAAATATATTGCTAAAGGTGCAAATAATGTCCAACCGGCAAAGCATAGCGCAAATGCCAAGGTTGCAAGTATCATTACCCTTGTATTGCCATTTGGCGTTTGTATTTGTTCATTCGCTGACATATTCATATTCATAAAAAATTTCCTGATTAATTACTATTTACCGTCTTGATTAATTTAATTGTGTTTTGTTCAATAATATTTAAAAATAATTACATTTCAAACAATTATTAACATGCGTGCTGTACTGACACGAAAAAAGTCCTCAGTCCTCAATCTGCAATTTGCCGACAGTAGATTGCCGATTGCCAACTGTGCATAAGGTACTATCATATTTTGTCCTTTCTAAACGATAATTGTTTTTAAGCAAATTATCAATCTTAATTAAACTCAATACTGTGTATTTCAACTGCATTTCTGATAAAAAGTATTGCATGTATTTTTTGGTCATTTACATAAGTAACCGATAATATACTTGAATATAATAACTAAGGAAACTGCATATGTCAATAAATAAGTATACAATTGTTTACCTATTATAAACCTGCAATAACGTGAATGAGAACATATTGCCAAATAAAACTTTTAAAAAGCTAAAACGCTGAATTATGGATAAGACTTTGGTGGTTTGAAAAAACCGCTCGTTCCCAAGCTCCGCAGACCGGGTCAAATAAGCAATTTTACGTTATTTCGTGGGTATAATTCCCCACTTTGTTACTAAAAAGCGGCAAAATAGGCGCAAAAACAGGAGTTTATAGCAATTCATCCCCACTTCCTTGACAACAAAGTTCATTTGACCCGGTCTGTGATTTTCGGGAATGTAATAGCACTGAAAACTAACATTCGTGGGTTCACTCATTAGAAGGCTTTTGTCAAGGACAAAAGCCTTCTAATGAGTGAACCTACCGGGAGTCGTGTAATGTTTACGCGGAATAGCAACCTTTATCTTTTCCTTTCGCCGCCTGCTTTCTTAGATAAAATGTTTCGATCAAGCATCTTCTCAAATCTTTTTGTAAACCATTTTGCCTCTAAACTGACATAGCCAGAAGCAAACAGGCACAAAGCACGAAATACGAAAGATGCGTTCATTTAGAATTTCAAATCATTTTGTCATTAGAATTTGTTTGGTCATTGGTCAATTCTAAGATTGTAACGAATTTTTTAATCTGTGTTATCTGTGGTTACGCCTGAACGTCCTGCCGGTGCATTCTCTGCAAGGCCAGCCTGAACGAAAAGTTGGAGGGAAGCTTGGAGTGAGGCTGGGTGAGGATAAAGCGCCTAAACTTCAAACAAAATTTAAGGTTTCCATGATACGATTTCAAGGGCAAGAACAAGGGTTTAAGCATGAAGTCACTGGATAAACCCAAGAGCCCTATCTTAGGAAACGAAGGGACACCATCAGAGATATCACCAAACGCTCACAAGGCGTTAATAAGGGATATACTAACTTAATGCATGATATGCGTCCTTTTCTCTGAATTAGAGCAACTCTATCGTGGTCGCTAACTACGAGAAAGATGTGTGGTTTAAAAGGGAACATGCCAGTGTCGCATGTATCTGGGAAGGAATTAATTTTGGGAACTACGGCCACCAGCCTACGAGCTTCTGCAGGTCGGTTTCTTACCAGACAATACAATTGCATTGCAAACACAATCGCCACATAATGGTTTTATAAGTATTGCAATATCAATCTTTTAATGAATCATTAACGGAACGTAATACCTCCTCTAATTCGAAAGGCTCCTTGATAACAAAATCTGCGTTCATTTCTTTGCCTGGCAATGAATTTGACGCATTAAGGTATCCTGTAATTACGCCAATCACTGGTTTTCCGGCCATAGTATTTATTGCATTCACAATAGCCCACCCTGATATATCCGGCAGTCCAAGGTACACAGCACGAGATCAAATTCATCCTTTTTTAGAAGCGCTAACGCCTTAGCGCCATTATCTACAAAAACAACGTTATAGCCTTCTCCCGTAAGGAATCTGCTCAATTTTGTTCCTTGAGTTACCTCATTATCTACGATAAGTATGCGGTTTCACCCGCCCTTTTTATCTGACATCCCTTTGCCAGGCGCATAATTCTTCGTTATACCTTGCGACCCTTTCACTATGGGAAAGCTTAGAATAAAGGTACTGCCCTTTCCCTTTTTACTTTGCACCGTTATTTTGCCTCCATGCCGGTTGACAGTCCCATAAACAATACTCATTCCCAACCCCATGCCATATTCCTTGGTGGTAAAAAAAGGGTCAAAGATTTTTGTCTGCGTTTCTTCGTCCATGCCAATGCCTGTATCTGAAATCTCTAAAACGACGCTTCCGTTTTCTTCCCTTGTAGAAAAGGAAAGCGTTCCTCCCTCTGGCATGGAGTCAAGGGCATTATAGATGATGTTAATCAATACTTCCCGCAACCCCAAAGGATTGCCATTTATGCATGAAACGTGTTTAACGCCGTCCAAATTTATGGTATAGGTAATTCCTTTTCTCTCTGAGTGTTCCTTACATTTTGGGCAAATTAAATCAATTGTATTTTTTATCTCTTCCCGTAAGTCAATTGCTACAAACCCTTCACGATCTTCCTTCTCCGTAGTAAATTTATTCATACGGCGGACAATTTCAGCGCCATCCTTGATTGAACTTTGAATTAAACGTAATTCATTAAGTAATTTTTTTCTGCCTTTATTTTCCTGCATTAACATCTGTATCTTTCCGTCTATGATTGCAAGCATGTTGTTTAACTCATGCGCAATCCCTGTTGTCATAACACCTATTGCCTGTAATTTCTGCGCATGCAGCAGTTCTTGTTCCATCCGCTTGCGTTGTTGGGTGACGTCAAGCCCGTAAATATTAACATAACCTTTCTCTTTCACTGGCGTAAACGTAAAAGAATACACATGGAGGGTAAATTCGCCGTAAAACGTTATAGTTCTGCCATTGTGCAGGGCGTTATCAACCATTTTCAACCATGGTTCAGGAAGTATTTGATATACATGGCAGCCCAACAAATTCAATATGTGAGAACCGGCATTATTGGTATATAAAATTATTCCCTCACTTGATACCCGCAACACCGGATTAGTGTCCTCACTGTGGAACTTTAACAAACTATTTAATTTTATTTCCAAATCTTTGTAGTCAGAAATATCTGCTATAGTGACAAGATATTGAATGATGTTTCCCTCTGCATACTCAACCGCAACGCTTTAAGGCTGTGCATTAAACGATTGATCTCCTTTAAGCATTCTCCGTTCACAGGTTTCCTTGTTTCCCATTTCAGACGCCCTTGTATAATGCATCTGTATCCTCCTTTACGATGTATTTCGATAGAGGTTTATTTGTTAACGAATGCGGCTCTATGCCCAGCATGAAAGCTCTTGCAAAGTTTGCCGCCAGAATGAACCCTTTCTCATTAAGAATAAGGTATCCAACAGAGACAGATAAGATCGTAAGGGTTGAAATGTTTTTGTCTTGATTCTTTAAGCAGTGCGTGGGAGTAACGAAATTCTTCCTCCTGCATTTCAAACCCAACCCATAATAGGTAATTTGGCATGTTTATGTTTTGATTTATATTTAAAATATTTCTCGCTGAATAGTTACAATTCATCTTCTATTAAGCGAACCTGATAGGACAGGGCATTACCCAACAAAATATCACTCTTCCGTTTACACGTTGTTTATTTCTCTGCGGATAATGCCCTCCCCTACACGACTGATGGCACGGACAAACCCTGTTTGTCCATGCCATCCTGAAAATCCAGCAAATAAATGCAAGCCACTGGCGCTATTGGGAAACATCCGCCCGCTACTTCGCAAAGCGATATGCTATAAATGTTTTCTTTCGCCAATTGTTTTCATATGTCACCAATTTAGCCCAACGTCAGCTTACATAACAATGAATACTCCTGTATGACGAACGTATCAATTGTTTACTGCTTATTAGTCCTCGCAGGTGCAATCATCTTTCTTTTTTCCGCATTTTTCGCAGACATCCTCATTGGAAACGACAGCACTAACATATGAGGCACTACTTGTTTTATAACTACCCATCAGCTCGTCAGTCTTTTTCTCAATGTCTTTCCCTTCCTCTTCTGCGATTACGGGGCTAATGAATGCTGTGTTTAATCCAAAATAACTAAACATTAACGCCCCTGAAATAACAACACCAATACCTATCTTCTTAAACATTTCGCCATCCTCCTTCAATTTACATCTTTTTTAACAATCTTCCGGGAACACTCCCGAAACAGACTTTTTTCTCAACGCAATACCTACGCAATGCCTTTGCCATTGAAAATTAAAACAATACAATTTTTTTATACTAGTAGTAATAAATTTATAACCTTCAAAGATAAAAGTAGTTATGCCTGATGAAATTAACAACGGCATGAGAAGTAGTGATAAAAACAAGTCCGGGCAATTTACAAATATTGTATGCAAATCAATACACCGTATAGTAGATATTTCATAAACTATTAATGCTTAGAGTTGTTATGCTTGTTTTCCACTGTATGCAAATACATACAGCAGATTCTCGTATTAAATTTAGTATTACATAAGGGATGTGATGCGGCGGTATCACTAATTAATTCATATAGTGAGTACATATTGCGATGTGCTAAGAAATATGTGCGCTTTCACACTATGGATTAACGCGATGATTTAAATGATGGTGAAAAAAAGAGTGAAGACTTTCTCACCTGTATTGCGGTAAATAAAAACGCGGCTTAATCAACCAGGAACCCGGCTGAATGTTTCTTTTAACCTTGGACGGTTCCAGAGACATAACACTACGTACTGCGATTATTCTGGAAGGGGTGCATTCCCGATTTTTTGCAAATATTCGCACCTACCTGTTGGCTAACAGGTATTGTATCGCAAACATCTTGTTTGATTAACCCTGACAGGGTTTGGAACCCTGTCAGGGTTGTTTCTGTCATTTTCAAGCGGTAAAAGACAGGTTTGAAACCTGTCTCTACGTTACTGTTAACCCCTACTGATTGTTTTTTTGCAAAAAATCGGGAATGCACCCGTATTATTCTTCAGATGCCTCCAAAGCGCTTAATTCCAACCCCTCAATCTCCTGCAACGTCTTCCCAGCAATACCCTGCAGGTCGCCGTACATGCCAACGGTAGACTGCATCACGCGCCCGATCTGTTCCTCGCGCTTGGCCCATTGCTTCGTAATGATCTTCTTCT
>NZ_CAADGZ010000149.1:0-7440 GCF_900696675.1 uncultured Candidatus Kuenenia sp.
TATGATAATCTTCGTGAAAATGGCGCATTTTTTGAGATTAATGAAAATATTCGTCAAATATTTGCAACAATTAGTAGTCTTAACTATCCAATAAATAGTTGTTTAGATAGTTTTCGTTCAGACACTATCTAGTATAACGTTTCATTAAAATATCTACATTGATACCGTCATTGCGAGCTACAGCGAAGCAATCTTAAGTCTTTTGGGAACAAGAGATTGCTTAGTCGCTCCACTCCTCGCAATGACATTTTTTTACGTACACATTTTAATGAAACGATGTACTAGTATATTTCTTTCAGTATCAAGCGTCATTATTGCAAGGATATCGGGGTAAAAATCCTCCTTCAACGTCCTTCCCAAATTATTAAACAGCGATTCTTCATGCACTTCGTCATTCATAAGGCTTGAAAAATACACGAGGTGTCTCATCTCTTTGATAGTACGGTTCCCTTGTTCTATAGTATCACGGAGTTCTTCATCCATGATTTTACGCGTGGAATGTCTGATGCCACAAGCACAAACCCCTGATTTTCTCCGTTTTCTCGCTGAATACTCAATGAGGAAAAAAGGACAGGTATTTGCCGCCCTGTTTTTTACAAGTAAGTTGTTTCTGTGTGCCGGATAACGCCTTGCTCAATCAAACAGTTAAGCAGCGTCCCGGTGTTCCTACTTCAATATCATTTTCTCTGTAGTACAGGCGGCTTCTGCCGTTGCTATCATAATAAGAGGCGGAAATGAGCATCTCAATACCATAACACTGTCAATGAGGCCAACATCCAGAACGAATTCCATCACGATGGATGCCGTATCGTAAACAGCGTCATTGAGGCGAAACCCGTCCACCATGATAAGATATCGCGAATTGTAATCGCCCGGACGCGAAAAACCCCTTGAGCCAAGAGTAAGAATAACTGCGGTCATAATTCACATAAAAACCCCTTATACTTCTCAAGATATCTGCAAGTGTGCGGTATCCGTATTTCTTTATATCATCGGCAGTGACAATGCTGGCGGATAAAGATAACGGGGCTTCAGTAACCTTCTGTTTGTATTTGGATGCGGCATAAACGGCAGCAACCTCTATGTCCATAAGGTCTTCGATGGTCATGCTTAGTAAATCGAGTATGGGGTATCGACTGGATTTTGGGTGTCTGTATACGGGTGAAACAGAGAAGGATCGTTTTCTGCTTCTGCGCTGTGTGTGTAATATGATATTAACAGAAAGATAACAACTAATATGAAGGCTCTCATTGTGTTATTTTCTTAATTGACAACACCTTCGCTTTTTGAAAAATGCGGACAACGATGGCGTTATTTGTGTAGGATGGGGCAAGCGAAGCAGACCCATCGATAAAAAAATTTCAAAAAACTAAAGTGTTATGAATCTTTTAATCTGCGAAATCGTTAGACTGAGCTCACGACGAAGTCTGTGTAATCTGTGGTTCCCCTTTCGTATTTCATGCTTATTTGGTTCTGGCTTGTACAGGTTGGGTTTAAAGCTAAAAATCAGCGGTAAACTATTACCATATGAAAAAGGCAGGGTAAAAACAATCAGCATCTTTGTTTTTACGACAGAACGGTTATAGTTTTTCAAGAAATAGTACACGTTTCACGTTGAGCGGCAGACGCTCTTCTTCCACGTATCATTTCCAGGAAACCTTCAATCCTTGTAGAAAACTGTCCAGGCATGTAGTTTTTATCGTCTACGCAATCACCATCGAGACTGAGAAAGGGGTAGCCTATTTTGTTGAGTTCTTTCTTAATAGTGGGTACGGCTGCATTATTTCTTCTGCATCCCCATGAAGAAAATACAACAACGCCGTCAACATCGTACTCACGGGCTAGCATTTTTGCTACTTCTATGCGCCGTTCCAACGGACCGTTATACGTATTCATGATATGTTTTCTGGCAAGGCTTTCGTATGGTTTTTGCACATCAAGCTTATCCCAGTAAACATAGTTTGTTTCTTCAAAGACAATTTTAACATTCTCTTTTTCTTCAAGATTTTGCAGGAAATCCACATTGAAATAGGGTTTTAATTCCAGCCAGAGAATTTTGATTTGATTTGTGGGCGGGATTTTTGGGGATTTTGTCTTATTTTCTGCAATCTTTTCGCGCAATTCATTCGCCAAACTGGAATAAAATTCCAGGGCTAATCCGGAACCGATAAGCAGATAGGTGGGAAACATAAACCCTAAGGCACTGCTGCCTTTCAGAGGGCAAAGAGGATCTTTTCTTAATTCGTTGATTTCAAGAATCTTTTCCCGTGTTTTGTTTGAGTATTCAAAGGCTCGTTCTAATGCTTCATGCCTCATCTTTCTCCCTGTTGTTTTTTCCAGATATTTGACGAGATCTTCCAGTTGTTTGGCAAGGTATTGAACGGAATATTCATCTTCTTCGTAAGGGATGTCTATCACGATCGTGTCCTTTCCCGTCAGACATTCACACAGTTTTGCTGTTTTGGTATTGTTGTCACAGAGTGTTGACGTGGCGACCTGTAGAATATTCCTCGGAAAAATGTTTCTATATGCATGGCCGATTGCAGCGCGGTGAAAGGTGCAGATATCAGTGGAAACTCCTCGTGATTCAGCTTCTATAAGGCCGCGGGAACTTTGGCCTATTCCGGCAAAAAGGGCAGCTCCGATCTCAAGGCAAAAGGGATAAAGCCCCATGGCAAACAATATTTCCGAGGGGACAAACATGGTTGTCCATATAGTCCGGTCAGGATGCGCATACACGTTAAAAAGATGTTTTACCCCGACGTGTATCTGCACTTGCAGCGAGCGGAACCCACCGATTTTCTTGTTGCGGAAGAAAAAGAGGTATATCTTATAAAGCCGCAATCCTTCTCTGATAAGCAACTGTGAGTGTCGCTGCATGAGCGAGGTTGCCCATTCCTTTAGTTTTAAAATTAATGACATAAAGAAAATTCTAACGTATTTCTTATTTTGGGGCAACCATTAATTGTTCAAGGAAGGCTTCAACGCGTGTTTTGATTTGTCCTTCGCTGCTTAACGAGTAGTCACAATTCAAATGGAGAAGCGGGATATTTTTTTCATAGAAAGTCTTTTTTATCATGGGATAATCCAGAAGATTATGGTCGCAGAATTTTAATGTATGATAAATTGCAGCATGGATTGATTTTTCCTGCATAATCGTTAATGCCTTATTAATCCTGTCAAAGATATTTTCCATCCGGGAGCAGGGGCTTCTTTTGATATACCGTTTTGCAATGGACAAAATAGGCTCTTCGTTTATGCTCACCACGGCGTCAAAATACCGGCTGCCGTTACATAGGTCTTCTGCCACAACCTTTGCACCTGCATCCTCTATAATCTTCATTATCTTTTCATTCTCCATGATACTACCCCAGATGAATAACCGCGGTACTTCGCGTGTGTCGCGTACACCTTCACCCTGCTTAATAATATGCGTTAAATAGGTGTTAAACTTCTCTGGAACTGCATTTACTCCTTTTTTCAGCAAGGAAAACATCTCGTATCCCGAATGGGCAATATATCCGTTCCAGTATTTCTGCAAACATTGTCCTACTTTTTCCCGTACCGAGTTATAGACGACAATGCTCCGGTTGATGTCGTCAGGCAGGATTTTCATGGTGAAGTACGACTCGAGTTTCTCTTTAAATTTCTTGAGCAGGTTGGCGTAATAGTAAACCGCAGCGTCATCAATATTTTTAGGAATATCCAACATATAGTTAAATCGCCCTTTCCCTTCGTCCATTTTTACCCAGGCATCGTAAAGGCGCCTCATCCCGTCACAGGAATTGACAAATACCATTCCCTGAAAATCCTCCAGACTACCTTCAATCTTTCTATCGGTAACAGCCTTTATATAAGGGCAGATGTTTCCGCAGAGCACCTCGTCAGCGGCGCATGAATCATGTTCTGTCCCTTTAATCCTGACAGGATGAAACCCTGCGGCATGAATAATTTCTACCGGGGTATAAGAACAAAAATATCCGATCTTGGGCAAATTGCTTTCTTCAATGGAAAAATCCGCGATAGAAGTTTCAAGTAAACTTTTGCTGTTGTCAGATCCTGACAGCGACACAGAGACGTTGCTTTGCGCCTGCGCTTTTTCCAGCGCTATTAACGCCGCCCCAAGCGCACCGTTAATTTGCGGCTCTCCTGAGATTTCAATTTTGCAGCCCAGGTTTTTTTCCAGCTCCGTTACTACGCCAATATTTTTAGCAACGCCGCCTGTCATGGCAACCTTTTGTTCCAACCCTACCCGTTTTACTTGTGCGGTAATACGTTTTGCGATTGAAATATGCAGTCCACGGCAAATATCCGCCGTTTTGTGGTCGGCGCCAATAAGCGATACAACCTCCGATTCTGCAAAAACGGTACAAAGGCTACTCACGGAAACGTTATCTTTTCCGTGCAGGGAAATCTCTCCCATCTCCTCCAGCTCAATTTCCAGTGTTCTTGCCATAACTTCCAGAAAGCGGCCGGTACCGGCGGCGCACTTGTCGTTCATAACAAAATCAAGTACATTGCCATTTCCATCGATTTTGATAACCTTACTGTCCTGTCCGCCAATATCAATAATTGTCCTGGCGTCAGGAAAGTAATAATTTGCACCTTTTGCATGGCAAGTGATTTCCGTTATTACTTCATTGGCAAAAGGAACTTTTACGCGCCCATAGCCTGTGGCTACGATATAGTTAATATCTTTTTCTGTAAGATTATGCTCTGTAAATATTTGTTGAAGGGTTTTTTCCGCAGCTTTTTTACTGCTTGCACCGGTTGCGATGATTGTTGCAGAAAGGATCTCCTTCTTATCATTTAAAAGAATTCCATTGGTTGACATAGAACCAATGTCTATTCCGATAGTATACATAACTATAAAATCTCCTATTTTAAGATTATTCCGTTTCTGGTTTCGGCGGTATGGTGCTGACCCAAATATTTACAACAAAGAAGCCTATGGCAATGACTTCGATACCGGCAAAAATTTCTACCAGGGGATGAAGCGGGCGAAAGCAGACTAAACCTACAAGCCCGATATTTGCAAGATAGAATTGAAGTGTGCCTATTTTAGGATAGGCGAGAGGCCTGCCGGTAAATCTGGGCAGTATATGATATCCAACACCAAAGATCATCATGGACATCCATCCCAAAAGGTTTAAATGTACATGAGAAAACAATAATTGAGCGGGATAGCTTTTCATGGATATCATAACGGTACCAAGTATTGCCGCTATAAAAAAATAAACAAGGCTTGCCCGAAGAAAATTTTTCGAAAGAGGACTCATTTATCAAAAGCTCCTTTTTAAGAAAGTTGTTGATTTAAAAGAACTTAAATCAAATTTATAAAGAACCTAACAAAAAGGGTAAGAATATATAAAAAATATGGATTGTCAAACAAAAAATTATTGTTACATAGTAATACTTAAGATTACAAGCGTGACCCAAAAGTATGTTCAAAAGGTCAATTGCCCTGTCGAATCGTGTTATAAAATATCGTGTATGGTGCGTGATCAATTCGGGGGGATTTCTTCTTTTTTCTGAGTAACTTCTTTTTCCGGAGTCGCTTCTTTTTTCTTTTGCGTTTTTAGTTCCTCAATTTTTTCCGCATAGGAGCGTACTTTATTCGCTACGCTTTCAGGAATAATTGTAACCAATCTTTGCATACCTTTTCCTATGGGGGCTGCTATTTTTGAGGTATTCACCCTATCGCGTGTTGATTCACTGCAGAATAATAAAACGCCAAAGATAATTACTCCGCAAAAGAGAACCCCTTTAAAAATCCCCAAAAAACCACCGAAAAACCTCGACCCAACAGATATGCCGCTTTTATTGATAACGATTTTTAACAGATTTGTAATAAAACACGTTACGGCTAAGATTACTCCGAAAATGGTAAAATAACTCAATAAATCCGTAACAGATTGAGACAGAATGCCTTTCAGGATATTGCTAATTACTCCGTGGAAGAAAAAAGCGGCAAAGAAAGAGATGAGCAGGCATCCTATTCTGAGAAACTGCATTACAGGGCCGCTGACAAATCCAAATAGTATTGCAAAAAACAAAACACCAAAAATCGAATAATCAATCCATATCATTTATGGCCGTTCCCTGCCTTTCTTTCCTTCTTTACTTCCTTATTTGTACGTAAGAAATCATTTGCGATACCCCTGACAAGTTGTTCCACGTTTTCCTGAGAGAGTTTTATTGAAATCTTCGGGTCATTTATGTCGCCGCGTATCTCCAATGGGATGGCATTTTGCCTGAAAACAATCCCTGTAATCTTTTCTATGCCCTTGTTTACGAATCTTTCATTCACCGTGACATTTGCTTTATAAAATAGTTTTCCTCCGAATTCTATCATGCCTGATACCTCCATCTTTAATAGCTGACTATCAACGATTACTTTTGGGGTATACATTGTTTCCTCCTCGATCAGCACTTCTGTTTCTAACAAATCAAAAGAATAGCGGTCGTCGATGGTAATAATATCTGACAAAGCAGAAAAAAGCACATTGCTTTTAACATAGCCGTTCCGGACGCTGAGGGTAAAGCGGCCTTTAATATCTTTGCTTGGGATATTCCCGCCAAACCCTTTTCCACTCAGATGTCCTTCAATGCTCAGAATGCCACCTGCTTCGCTTCCATCCTTTTTAAATAAAGGCAAATCACGGAGCACAGGCATTTCTTGTGTTATGTAAACATCATGCGCTTTGATTGTTATATTAAATTCCGGCATATCTCTTTTGAGTTCCATAACGCCGTGAAGATATGTTTTGCCGCCATTTGCTTTGAATTGCACATGAGTAGTTATCTCGTTATCTTTAAGAGAAAGTGTATCGGTAAACAAGTCTTCAATCAATAAACTATTTTCGTAGTTTATTTGTTTAACCTCAATTTTTTCAAAAATAACCTGATTCCATAAGAGGGGAAACAGCTTTAATGTACCCTGTATGTCATCAAACTGTGTTGTAGTTTCCGGGTCATTGTTTTGCTTTTGCAGAATAATAAGAGAAATACGGATTTGATTCGGCCAGTGATATGATACCGTGCCTGTTTGAGCGGAAGAAGGAAGTTTGTTTTCCAGCAAGAGAACGACTTTTTGCGTGATGCTTTTTTCAAAGAGAAGAGTGGGAAATACGAAAATGGAAATAGCAACAACAAGAGCTGTTAAACAGAAAGAAATTACCAACCATTTTATCCATAATACTTTTTTCTTCTGCATTTGCATATTTGTGTGAAAAATTGGTCATGAGTCATTAGTCAATTGTAATGGGCAACCACAAGGAACGCCCCTACTTGCGACGAATTTTTTAAATCTGTACTACTATCCATCAATTTCTTGTTTTTTATGCGTGTTTTTCATGCCGCCATTTCCGTAAGTGCTTTAATATCAAGGGCTGAAGCGGTCATCAGTGAACAAGAGAACTTCTGGCCTTTCTCCGTCAA
>NZ_CAADGZ010000150.1:0-7422 GCF_900696675.1 uncultured Candidatus Kuenenia sp.
AACCAGTCATTATATCCGAGTATTCGATATACAATCTTACGCTCTGTCTTCACTATTTGGCAGGGAATCATTATCAGGGTATTGAGAAACCGCCGAAACTCCATCTTTAACACCTGCTCTCCCCTTCCTACATTTGGCATCAACATGCCAAACCATGCCTTGAAGTTCCAGGCCAATGACGCTATTACCATGTATGCCCAGTTGCTTTCCAAATCCCTTACAGGCAACTTCATCGCATTTACCCCGTTCTTCAACTGCTCTATTACATTCTCCTGATCACACCTACCGTTTGCCAACTCTACTATCTTTTCTGCCGTCCTGTCCCTCAGTGTCGTTATATAGAAAAAATAACGAATGTCGTCAAATAATCGTTTCTGACCTTTTTCCACACTCAGATTTTTTCTCAGCACTATCACCCTATAACTCTTCTTGCATTTCTCAGGCCGATATTCAAACTCAGCCACTTGCTCACTCTCTAACCGAATATTCTTGTATTCACGTTCTTTAACTATCCGTTCTTTTATATTTTCAGGTTTCTGCCTTTCCTCTGTTTTTACCTTGTATTTCGGTTTACGCTTTAGTTCTTTCCATGCATCTTCCGGCAACTCCCCGGCTAGTTTTATTAGCCCACCTCGTGCATCCATCCCAAACACAAAGTCCACTTGCTCTGACCAGCGATCAAAATTCCCTGTCAATGAAAAGTCTGTGTCTCCCCTTAAACACAAACCCTCTCCGCATGTGGTTTTACCAAGTTTATTGCCCTGTCTATCCACTCCACTGCGCCGCTATGGCTCGGTACGTTTCCCGGACGATTCTCAATATACAACACTTCCTTCGTGTTTGCCAATGACACAATGAGTGGCGTATATCCCCATATCCCCTTGTACGATATATCCATCCCCTCTTTACATTCTCCGTATGTCCCCACTATCGTTCCATCCACATCTATCAACGCTTCTTCCAATGCCTCTTTCCGCCCTTCCTCCCACACACGCTCTCGTACCCTGTTGATAATCTCCATCAGCTTCTCAATATCATTACGGTCAAACCGCCTTGTAAAATCTCCCGCCGTTGTAGGATCAGGTATCCGCTCTGCACCCAACGCATCCAAATAGCCGCTGTCTTGCCGATGCAACTCTATGTCTTCTAACCGCACATTCCCTGAAAGCACATTGTACGCTATATTCAATATATGATCCGATTCATGATACGGTATATGCCTTTTGAGTAACTCAAGATTCTCGTCTATCTCTTTTACCAATCCACTTCTTATTGCCATTTGATGGATTACGCCTATACCACCACAGGCAATCGCCTGACTCTTCGCGGCTATCTCGTAATGAATGTTCTTTGCCGTGAACATCGGATGCTTCTGATCTCCCCATTGCTTTCTCTTTAACCGTTTCTCTATTTTCCGTTTCTTTCTTCTCAATATCTTGTTATATTTTCTTGCTGCTATTTTACTCATGCTTCGACAAGCTCAGTACAGGTCTGAAATGCCCCTTTTTCTGGTTATCGGAATTTTTACATATCACTATCTTAACCAGTAAATTCAGGCTTTTCAACCTACTTTAACTCTCTCAGATTAAAAAATTACGCTTGTTTTAGGCCTAGTATTGAGTGGTCTTAATCGACTTATAGTGCCGCATATTTTCTCTTACCCAGAAAGCCAACAGTACCTACTGCAAAGCTTCTCGTTCCTCAATTTTCTAGGCCAACTACCCGTGTTTATCATTGGCATTTTTGGCTATTTAATACTTCGAGAAAAGTATCCTCGTAAGCTAATCGCCATCGTTTGTGGGCCGCTTTTTGTCGTTCTTCTTCTGGCTTTTTTATACCCAGCTTTTAAACTTCCGAGCAATTTTATTGCTGATAAGTTGTTTAATACTCCGCACCATTTTATTGCTGGCGGGCTATTTTGTGCCTTTGCGCTTCTATTGGCTAACTGGCCTACGCAACTATTAGTAAATAAAATTACCACTACGGTTGGAAAGTTAAGTTTCAGCATGTACTTGACGCATTTTGCAATATTGACATATTTTTCTAGGCTTGGATTTAGCAACATCTTTCCAAAGTCGAATCTAGCAAGTCTTCTACACTTTCTGTGTGTTGTTTTTGCGGCCGCCGCAGTATCGTTCTTTTTCTACAAGTACATTGAAAAACCTGGCATTGCACTGGGCAAACGTTTAATCGAAAAATCTGAACAAGATGTTGCGCTAAACCCTAACCCGGCGCTCAACACGGACGCTGCGCTATAAGGCCGCGCAGCGCCGGTTAGCTCTACGTTAGATTTTACTTCATCCTATAGGGGAAATTCCCTATAATATTAACATGAGTACTTTAAAAGACAACATTGCAAAAATGATTCGTCACTTGCCGGAAGACTCCACACTGGAAGACATCCAATACCATCTTTATGTACTAGAAAAGATAAGAAAAGGCCAAGAATCCATAAAAGACGGTAAAGGTATTTCCAACGAGGAAGCCAAAGTTCGACTTTCAAAATGGATTACAAAATAATTTGGTCGCCTGACGCTTTAGAAGATATAGAGGCAATTGGGGAGTTTGTCGCAAGAGATTCTGATCTTTATGCTGAATCTACAATTCAAAAAATATTTTAAGCCCCTCAGTCGCTAATCCAACACCTCAAAATAGGCAGAGTCGTGCCAGAAGTTGGCAATGAATTTATGAGAGAATTATTTGTTTTCCAATATCGTATCGTTTATGAAATCAAAGCAAATGAGATCCATATTCTTACCGTAATACATGGAAAACGTATATTCGATAAATAAAAAATCTAACAAGCCGATGGAGATTGACGCCCAACAGCGAGTCTCCGTTCAAGCGACTGTTAAGCATAGACAGTTTATCTTATTCAAACCTGGTTGCTACTTTTGTTGAGCGCAACCCAATGAATTCCGGGGACATCATACTTAATTATTGACTTTGTTATTAGAATAGCTAAGAGGTGGTCATGTCCAGGATTGCTCGTGTGGTAATTCCAGAAGTACCGCATCATATCACTCAGCGAGGAAATCGTCGTTTGCAGACATTCTTTTTGCGATGAAGATTATGAGGCATACATAAACTTGATTGCCCAGTGGTGTACGCACTGGGACGTTGAAGTGTGGGCCTTTTGCCTGACGCCAAATCATATACACCTGAGATTGCGGTACAACCTTCTGAGAAGGCGCTTAGTCAGGTGATTGGCGAAGCGCATCGGCGCTACACGCGTCGCGTAAACTTCCTGGAAGGCTGGAGAGGGCACCTGCGGCAAGGACGTTTTGCCTCTTTCCCCATGGATAAAACCCATTTGTACTTAGCTGCACGCTATGTTGAACTGAATCCTGTCAGAGCAAAGTCGGTTAAGAAACCGCAGGAATATCGATGGAGCAGCGCATACGCATACATGCCGGGCGGGATGACCGGCTTGTGCATGTGGCTCCGTTGCTGGAGATATTTGGTAAGTGGGGTGATTTTCTTTCCAGAGGTCTATCGGATGAGGAAATCGAAGCGTTTCAATGTCACTAGCGGACAGGGAGACCTCTTGGCACGGACACTTTTATAGCCCGGCTTGAAAATGTCCCTGGACGAATACTCCATAAGCAGAAACCTGGGCCCAAGGGTATAAAAGAAAAAAAGGAATCTCCAAAATTAAGTAAGGTGTTCCCGGAATTACCCATCACATATAACATATCTTAGGTCACAGCGTCTCCGTAATTATCCAGAATTTCAAAATACATTTTACTATATATAACGGTATCCATTATAATGCGGATGTATGGGTAATGCAAAAAGAGAGGAAGCCTGGTGATACAATCATTCCATGATAAGGGGACAGAGGATATTTTTGATAGAAAAAACACCAGAGAGGCGCGTAAGACCTGTCCGCAACAAATCTGGCGAGCGGCGCAACGAAAGCTCGATCAACTTAATGGAGTTGTTTCTTTAGGTTCGCTGAAAATTCCACCGGGAAACATGCTGGAAGTTCTTAAAGATGATCGAAAGGGACAGCACAGTATACGGATTAACGATCAGTTCCGAGTTTGTTTTGTGTGGGCTGATGATGGTGTAGATAACGTCGAAATTACAGATTACCACTAAATAATAAGGAGAAAGAGTATGGTTCGTATACCAAAAAATGGTCCGCCTACGCATCCGGGCGAAATGTTATTGGAGGAATTTCTCAAACCTCTGCATATGACGCAGCGCGAGTTGGCAGAAAAGCTTGGGGTTTCATATCCGCGTGTTAATGAACTGATTCATGGAAAACGCGGGATGACTCCAGACACTGCGCTTCGTCTGGAGAAACTTTTCGGCATGGACGCACAGTTTTGGCTTAATTTGCAGTTGGCATGGGATCTCTATCATGTAACCCACTCATCAACTGCGAAGGAGATACAAAAGATAAAAAGATTGCCTGCTTTTATCCATGTCTGACCACTTCATTAAGAGAATAGAGAAAGCAAACGGGGGTCGCGCCTATATATTTTACCATTTTCAATAAGACGCTAATTTGCGCAGATTAACGCAGATACTCTTATTAAATTCAATATTTCATAACAACCTGGTCCACCGCATATATGGAAGGTAATGATAAGTAAACATGCCCATAAAACAGAATGCCATTGAAATTGTAAAAACATTGCAGGATAAAGGTTTTGAAGCCTTTTTTGCGGGCGGATGTGTGCGCGATATGATTATGAGGAGGGAATCTGCCGATTACGATATTGCCACGAATGCCCTTCCCCGGGACATTATGAATCTCTTTAAAAAAACCTTTTCCGTAGGTGCGCAATATGGCGTGGTGGTTGTTGTAAAAGATGGACATAATTTTGAGGTTGCTACATTTCGCACAGAAAAATCTTATAGTGACGGACGGCATCCGGATTATGTGTCCTTCAGCACTGCCGAAGAATACATAATAACAGGAAAGGGGTCGCATCTGGATACTCATGATCGAGCAACGACTTGTAAAAGATCATAAATTACATAAATAATTCAAGAAAATATTGTCTAATGTCCGGATGTGACCCTTATTTTCTACACGATAATTTTATATGATAATAGTGATTTTCTCAAGTTATCAGGGCAATTGATTGTGATAATCAATGGTTGGAAAGAAAAATACTCCAAAACCAATTTAACACTTAAATAAAAGTGGATATGAGTAACATAGCAATATCATTTATGGAAAAGAGAGATATTGAAGAATCAGCGAGAGTTCTCAGCGTCGCCATGACAGAAAATCCAATACACCTTGCTGTTTTTCAAAATTCTAATGAAAACGTTCGGATTGAAATTGAAAACTATTTTAAAAAACTTTTGAGCGATAAACCTGGAATAGTTTTTATCGCAAAGGCAAATCAAAATATTATCGGTGTGGTGAGAATGTGCTCGTGTTATGGGAAAAACACGATAAATGATACAGAGGTCTCTATTGATGAAACTAATATTGATTGGAGAAGAGATATTTGGATTAACGAGTGGTCTCGTCGGGATCCAAAAGATCAACATTGGCATTTAGGGCCAATTGGAGTTCTACCCACACATCAGGGAGTTGGCGTTGGTTCAATGCTTATGGAACGTTTTTGCTCAGAGGTAGATGCATGTATGGCGAACGCATATTTGGAAACAGACAAAGATGTCAATGTTGTTTTTTATCAGAAATTTGGATTTAAAACTATTTCTGAGTCTATGATATTCGGGGTTAAAAACTGGTATATGTTACGATTATCAAGATTATGATCTCATCGTAAAACAAATAACGGTGGCAAATCAAAACAGTGTTTCCATATGATATTACAACTAATCCTAAAACAAGCGTAATTTTTTAATCTGAGAGAGTTAAAGTAGGTTGAAAAGCCTGAATTTACTGGTTAAGATAGTGATATGTAAAAATTCCGATAACCAGAAAAAGGGGCATTTCAGACCTGTACTGAGCTTGTCGAAGCATGAGTAAAATAGCAGCAAGAAAATATAACAAGATATTGAGAAGAAAGAAACGGAAAATAGAGAAACGGTTAAAGAGAAAGCAATGGGGAGATCAGAAGCATCCGATGTTCACGGCAAAGAACATTCATTACGAGATAGCCGCGAAGAGTCAGGCGATTGCCTGTGGTGGTATAGGCGTAATCCATCAAATGGCAATAAGAAGTGGATTGGTAAAAGAGATAGACGAGAATCTTGAGTTACTCAAAAGGCATATACCGTATCATGAATCGGATCATATATTGAATATAGCGTACAATGTGCTTTCAGGGAATGTGCGGTTAGAAGACATAGAGTTGCATCGGCAAGACAGCGGCTATTTGGATGCGTTGGGTGCAGAGCGGATACCTGATCCTACAACGGCAGGAGATTTTACAAGGCGGTTTGACCGTAATGATATTGAGAAGCTGATGGAGATTATCAACAGGGTACGAGAGCGTGTGTGGGAGGAAGGGCGGAAAGAGGCATTGGAAGAAGCGTTGATAGATGTGGATGGAACGATAGTGGGGACATACGGAGAATGTAAAGAGGGGATGGATATATCGTACAAGGGGATATGGGGATATACGCCACTCATTGTGTCATTGGCAAACACGAAGGAAGTGTTGTATATTGAGAATCGTCCGGGAAACGTACCGAGCCATAGCGGCGCAGTGGAGTGGATAGACAGGGCAATAAACTTGGTAAAACCACATGCGGAGAGGGTTTGTGTTTAAGGGGAGACACAGACTTTTCATTGACAGGGAATTTTGATCGCTGGTCAGAGCAAGTGGACTTTGTGTTTGGGATGGATGCACGAGGTGGGCTAATAAAACTAGCCGGGGAGTTGCCGGAAGATGCATGGAAAGAACTAAAGCGTAAACCGAAATACAAGGTAAAAACAGAGGAAAGGCAGAAACCTGAAAATATAAAAGAACGGATAGTTAAAGAACGTGAATACAAGAATATTCGGTTAGAGAGTGAGCAAGTGGCTGAGTTTGAATATCGGCCTGAGAAATGCAAGAAGAGTTATAGGGTGATAGTGCTGAGAAAAAATCTGAGTGTGGAAAAAGGTCAGAAACGATTATTTGACGACATTCGTTATTTTTTCTATATAACGACACTGAGGGACAGGACGGCAGAAAAGATAGTAGAGTTGGCAAACGGTAGGTGTGATCAGGAGAATGTAATAGAGCAGTTGAAGAACGGGGTAAATGCGATGAAGTTGCCTGTAAGGGATTTGGAAAGCAACTGGGCATACATGGTAATAGCGTCATTGGCCTGGAACTTCAAGGCATGGTTTGGCATGTTGATGCCAAATGTAGGAAGGGGAGAGCAGGTGTTAAAGATGGAGTTTCGGCGGTTTCTCAATACCCTGATAATGATTCCCTGCCAAATAGTGAAGACAGAGCGTAAGATTGTATATCGAATACTCGGATATAATGACTGGTT
>NZ_CAADGZ010000151.1:0-7241 GCF_900696675.1 uncultured Candidatus Kuenenia sp.
AATTGCAAGGAGACAACCCCGTGGAAAACCTTCTGGCATACGCCAAAAAAGCTCTTTTAACAAAAACCACTTCCGGCTTAACTTATAATATCGCTTGTTAATTTTTCAAAGAACTAAAGTGTTACAATAAAATTTGAGCAGGCTCTTCAGGTGTAAAAGGATCTAAACGGAAATATACAACGCCAACAGTAGTTACTGATCTATACTTATAGATCAATTCTCCATAATCTTTGTCAAACGTCAAAATTATCCGATTTTCCTCATAAGCACGCTTTAAAACATTGAAATCTTTGAGTCCAGGCGTATCTTCAATTACAGATGCTACATTATGACCGTTACCACGTAAGATTCGAATACTGACGCCCGGAAAATTTTCATTTGCCAAAAAATCCATCAATTTGTCCCTGAAGGAATTGTATATAATGCTTCTTCGCGCATGCACTCGGCTGAAAAGGCAAATACAGCACGCAAACTTTCCTTTGTTAATGTTGGATAGTTTTCAATTATTTGCCGCTCTGTCCAGCCGTTTGCAAAAAGACCCAGAATGAATTCCACGGATAATCTCGTTCCTTTTACCACTGGCTTACCAAGCAAAATTTCCGGATCTGAATGTATAAAATTTCTCCAATTAATCTCAGGCATTTTAACCCCCTTTTTAATCCAAAAATAGTTGACCCTGCTTTTCCCCAGTTGGTCAACCCTACCCCGTCAGATAATAAACATCTAATGAAATTGACGTATTTTTTCAAATTGCGGACTTTGGCTTATTTATCAAGGTTTTACAAGTAATCCAAGTCTTTAGTGATAGCAAAACAAAAAACACGTCGCTAATCGTGTCTATTAGAATGTAATTTGTCAATTTGAAAGATTCGACCCCTTCGGCTTCTTACTTAATATTTAAGATGTGACCCTTTTACTCCTCGGTAAAACAGATAAAAACAAGACTTACTTCAACTCCTTTATCAAATAATATGTTACCCACCCACGTTTGCCATTTAAAGTTTCTACCAGTACACCATTGCCTTCGCGCCTTATAAGCTTTACTCTATCGCCATGTTTAGCGGTTACAGAGATTCCCTTTGAACGGTTTTTATAATCATTCCAAAGATTTATATTATGTATAGTAATTGGTGGATTAGTGCCTGCATCATAACCATCCAGGGTAACATATTGTTCTTTTTGATTAGCAGACAGTTTTATAATTCCTTCTAACTTTTTATTCCTTTTGTCTCCCTGATTAAATATTGCTCCGTATTTTTTTTCTATTGAAACATACGAGAATATAACCCACCCTATTACGAGAATTGATATTATTGCCAATAAAAACAACAATCCAAATAGTTTGAGTTGATTTTTTTCCTTTATTCTCTGGATTCAAGAAATATTTTCTATTTTCTGATGGTGGAAAGCGATATCCGCATTCACAAGATTCTGCATCATCAGGACTCATTAATTTGCATGATGGGCACTGTAACATTTTTTCTCTATTTTTTATTCAATCTTGCTGTATTATTTAGGATTAGAATTGTTTTTCTACTTCTCTTGTTCTGCCAATATTTGCTTTGCTTCTTTTAAATCTATCTTTGCTTTATGACCGTGTTTCTCAAGTAAATGTAAAAGATTGCTGCCGTTTAGCAATGTAAGTGGTTTTCCTTTGGCAAATTCATATGCATCAGGACCATAGTCGGCAGTAGACACTAATATCCCTTTTGTTGCACCCTCATTCATGACAGTTCCAAAAAGATCACGAACGGCAGAAACACCGATAGTATTTGTATAACGTTTGGCTTGAATTACTATTTTGCCTCCTCTGATTGGATCGGGATCAAAAGCTACTGCATCAACCCCTGCATCTCTGCTAGAACGGGTAACTTTAACCTCTCCTCCAGATTGAGAAAATTCCTTTTCAAAAAGCTCTCTGATCAAATGTTCAAAATCTTCCCAATCCATTGCGGCGAGATTGTAAGTGCCGCCTAATTCGTCAACAACTTGGTAGGAAGATACAAATCTTTTGTCTTCACGACTAATCTGTAATATTGGTGCAATTGGTGTTAGACTGTGAAGTTTTGAACTGCCAATGCCTTTTAGTTTCTTAAAACAAGCCTTTGGGTCTACATGTTCTAAATTAATTGACAAAAATTTCTGTTTATTTGCTTGAACAGATACTATGCAGGCAGTTATTGTTTGTCCTGTGGCTTTATCTATTGACTCCACAATGCCATTAAAAATGATTGAGTCAATGGCATTTACAACATCAGATTCGTATAGTTCATGAATTGTTCTTAGTGTGATTTGATAAATAAGATCATCATAAAGGTTATTAACTGTTGAATCTGCAAGAAAACTTTCTGAAAACTCATCCCTCGTTTTGATATATTTTACTTCCTTTAATCTTGGGAGTGCATCAATGGGAGGTAATGAGTAATCTACAATCATTATTTTTGTTTCGGGGTTATAATCCAGGTCAAATTCCTGGGGGAAATAATATGGATAATCTGAGGTTGATAAAACATACTTACAATATTTAATTAAAGCATGAGGTTGTTTCTCAAAATATTGTTCTTTTATTCTATATATTTCAATATTTCTTTTTTGTTTTTCAAGAAATTCTCGTTCCTCTTTTTCCCATAGTTTTAGTTTGTCTTGATATAGTTTCTGAAGTTCTTCATTTTTTTTGGTAATTTCTTCTTTAGCTTCTAGCCACTCATTATAATTAATTTTAAATAAACGTTCCGCACGGTCTGTTTTTTCTTGTTTACGCGAAGGGAATATTTTGTCCAAAAATTCAAATTTTGGCTGGTAATATTGATTAGTTCTCTTCGGCAGCTTAGAAATTTCTAATAGTTCTGGTAGTTGAGGTTTTTGCTTAAGGAATTTAGATTCATTCTTCAACGCTTCCCACTCAATTGTATAGTTTTTATTCAGCGCATGCTTTAGAATGACCTCTATTTCTTTTATAGCTTCTGTTGCTTCTTTGGTTTGTTCAATTGCCAATTTAGTTTTTAACTGTCTATTTTCCATTTTCAACTTTCCACATTTCATTCCATGCGACAATCTTCGTCTCAGCCATTTGTTCCACTACATCCCTGTCACGCCCACGAATAACGCGGTATTTATTTAAACCTTCATGTCTGATTTCTGCTTTCCACATAGTAGCTCCGCTACTCGAACCTCTCGTTTGGCTCCTTGATTCCATGCTTCTCAATACATTTCTGATCATCACATCATAATTTCTTGCCATACTTAATATTCCTTCATTTCAATAATGGAGTATAATAAACGGTTATTTTCCTATTTTCGGATTTTAAAGGTAATAGTCGCTAACCACGTTTTTCCATATCAAATCTTTTCTATTTTAATATCAGCCACCTTAATTCAAAATACAGTTCTGGAAATTCATAATCCTCATCTGAATTATTCCAGCATTCCCGGATGCATATAACTGCTTTGTCTGATTCTGAGTATGCCAAAGAAACAGTAAAATAATGTGCTGGGTTATCATACGTAGATGTAATAGGCAATTGCCTTTCATAACTACCATAATCACCACCAATATCTGCAAATCCCATAACACCTCTAATTTCAGATTCTATGTTACCAATTATAAATATTTGTGAGTCAAAACTACCTGCTCCAACCTCAATCGACTCAAACTCAACATCTACAATACCTTTATCATTAATTTTAACCCTATCTGCAAAAAGAGTTGTTGTGCTAACAAAAAGTACTGTTAAACAAATAAATATTTTATACATTTTTCATTCTCCTTCTTTGGCAATTAAAGTGACATCATATTAAATTTTAATTAAATGAATTAAGCAAGGTACTATCATAGAAATTTAAAAAAATGTTGTTCAATCAATTTTATGCTAACCTCTATTTATAACGTATTAATTTACATTTAATTTTTAAATTCCATGCGTAAGAATCTCTGTCTATAACATCATTATTAACAATGGTACGATAGAAAACAATTTTCCCCTTTTTCGTATTCGCAAATGCCACGTCCCAATATTCAATAATATTATCTGCTTTATCATCGGGTTCTAAATAAACAATTGCAGTGGTAGGAAGATTAAATATCCAGCTTCCAGATTCTACATTTGCCAATATTTGATGTGGAATTTTGTTTCCAAGTGTTTCAATATCATAACGTTCTGTTATGCCCTCACCAGCCTTAACGAGGACGCTTCCCAATTCTAAATCTTCTGTAATTCTATCAAACACCTCAATATCATCTGCAAAAACAATAGTTATAGGAATTGCAACTATTACCATCAATATTAAAAATATCATTATTTTTTTCATATCAATCCCTCCACAATTTTTAGAATAATGTTAAATGGCCTTTATAATAATCACTTTTCTTTCAACACAATCTCAATCTCCTTTTCCTCTCCTTCTTCAAGATTCACGCTATATTTTGATTAAAAAAATGCAAAAATAACAACTGTACCAATTTTGTACTAAAATCAACCCAAAAGGATAGAATTAATCGTAATGAATAAAATTGATATAACGCTTACAAACCCTTTATATTAAAGGCAAAACAGGAAATCGGTACAATATCAAGGACTTTAGAATTTTTACTATTTCATATTGCGAATCTGAACCTGCTCAGGGACATGAAGGGGTTGCAAAAAAAGAATGGAAATGTTCCAAATTAAGTATGGTGTCCCCTAAATCACCGGATTATTTATTTTCATCCCCGTTGCGACCAAATGCCCGTTGATGTTTCCTTTGTGTTAAAACTGATAACTTAATCCTACAAAATACGTCCTCCCCGGCCTTGGCAAATCCTCTGCTATGGAAACAGGCCCGGGGTCTTTATAGTCTTTATCAAACACATTAAATATCGTGCCCTGCACGTTCATTGTGCCAAAAAAATTTTTCCCGGTAACAGAAAGATTTACCAATGCATATGAGGGCATATCGTCCCTGCCGTCATCCTCCTCCCGGTATCGTTTCCCGCTAAAAAAGGCGCTTGCATTTGTGTTTATGTATCTGCATGGCTGCGCATTGATCCCAATGTTGCCTTTATGCTTCGCCACAAAGGGCAGCTCATTTCCGTGATCATCCTCCGGATCCTGAAACGTATAATTAAAAAACACATAATTGCCAGGTGATACATTTATCTTCGTCTCTACCTCAAATCCCTGAACACGCGCATCACCGAAATTATCATACTGCCAGGTCTCACTGGCAGAATCCAGGGCGCGGAGCATTATAAGATTTTTGATATTATTGTTAAAGTAATTAATACTGCTCGTGACATGTTTGTTGAAGGTATACATCAATCCCATTTCCATTGTGCGGATAATCTCCGGGTCCAAATCCTCATTCCCCAATCTTGCAGGCTGATTCACGGTAAACATCTCAAGAAAGCTTGGTGCGCGAAATGCTTCGCCATATAAAAACTTCAACGTAGCGTTCTCCATAAACTTCCAGGTCAAACCGGAGCGGGGACTCGTCGCATTGCCAAAATCATTATATTCATCATGTCTGGCGCCTAAAGTAAGGCTTATATCCTCGGTAATATCCCAGGTATCCTGTATATAAACAGACCAGATATTCCTCGTCGTTTCTTTCAGAAAAGGATAGGTATCCGTAAAATCTTTCATCGATTCCAGCGGGTCCATGGTTAACGGGTCGAAATTTGCCGAATACCTGACGTCTGTTTGCTGAATACGCCGATATTCAAAACCCACTGTAATGATATTGCCGTCAAATAGTTCATAGTCGAAAGGCATCTCTGCGCCAATAATTCTCTGTATCACTTTCCCGTCGCCAACAAAGCCGTCGGGATATGTTTTAAAAGTATCATAGACGCCGTCGTTGTTTGTGTCAAAGGACAGGGTTGCGCCTTCCGGAAAAGATTCAACGTAGGAATCGTCGTCGAATTGATCGTAATAAACCCTCGGTTTTACGGTAAAGATATCTTCAAATGTTTTTTTGTATCCAACCTCGGCAAATACATAATTGCTCTCAATATCTGATTCATCGGCCAGTGCGTGCTGAGGGCCGATAAAAGGCCCCCGGTTTTTATTGTTATACCATCCCAGCAGATAAACATCCTTATACGCCATTTTTAAATGCAGACTATACTCCCTTCTCCAGTCCTCTACCTCTCCAGGGGCTTGCGATACGGCGGGAAATCCATAAGGGGACAACGATTTATCCAGCACAGACTGGCTGTCGCTTTCTACAATGCCGTCATAACCATTCGTATCTCTGTAATGCATCATGCCGGAAACTTCAATGTTTCCATATCGCTTGCCAAACACAATGTTTTCCTCCAACGTGTCATAGCTTCCAAAACCGCTGTCCACCAGTATGCCGTCTATATCTGCCCCGTTTTTTGTAATAATATTAATCACCGACAAAAAGGCATTTTCTCCGTACAATGCGGAACCCGGTCCGCGTATAATCTCTATTTTCTTAATATTTTTTAACGGGAAATCGTCAAAATTGCCAAAAGCGCTGCCGTCTAAGGGATTATTCACAAAGTGGCCATCAATCATTACCCGCACCCTGTTTGCGCCGTCAAGACCCCTCACCGCAGGAAATATTCCGCCAAAATTCCCCGATTTTAGTATTTCATAGCCCGGCACAGTCCGCAATAATTCAGAGAAGGTACGATATCCGGAATGGGAAATCTCCTCACCATTTAATACCGTTACTATGCCCGGCGCCTTGCTTATGCGCACCCCATGCCTGGTCGATATAGCAACTTCGGTTTCCGCCAGCAACCATCTGATCTCCTCATGAATTGCATTGGTAATTTCAACAGGTTCCGTATTTTCTTGGTAGGGGAAATCTTCCGCCAGGACAGGCATCATGGTGAAACTTGTGTAAATTGCGAAAAATGCTGTAATAATCAATCTTTTCATTTTAACGCCTGAATTTGCCAGAGAATGGCTATTAAGCATTTGCTATTAAGGATAAAAAAAATTGCGCAGAAAAAATGCAAGGCACATTGTCTCATCTTTATGAGCCGGGCAGGTTTTTATTCTCAACGTGAAAATTTCCGGGATTATACAAATAAGATTTTCTCAAAGCAACTCCATAAACCTTATTCGTTCATAAAAATGCTTGACACGCACAGATATTCATATACCTAAATCCTGCAAACGATTTTCGCAATGCGAAAATCAGTATTTTCCACTACCAAGATTGGCAAAAAGCGATAACAGATATCCGTTTTTTAGCAATTGTGGTAGCGCTATTGTACTACTTTAAAC
>NZ_CAADGZ010000152.1:0-7089 GCF_900696675.1 uncultured Candidatus Kuenenia sp.
TTGACGGAGAAAGGCCAGAAGTTCTCTTGTTCACTGATGACCGCTTCAGCCCTTGATATTAAAGCACTTACGGAAATGGCGGCATGAAAAACACGCATAAAAAACAAGAAATTGATGGATAGTAGTACAAAATGTGAATTTTATACAGGGTGGCACTGACACAAACTATGTTTATCAGTTACGAACTACAGTGAAGGAATCGTAAGTCTTTTTAGAACAATAGATTGTTTCGGTGTCCCCCCCCTCGCAAAGGTATTTATTTTTACATATACATTTTACTTAAACTTTATACGAGCGTTCCTGCTGTACACAAATGGCATAGGGAAAAAACACAGTAACCCCTTACATGCCTTTTGCTACCGTTATGCCCTTTGTGGCTACAAATGATTTTATGCTTAACAGATCATGATCATCGCGGGCGATGATAGTAATCACGTTTGGACCTTCTTTTAACGAATGTTTTGTATCAATCTTCAATGACGATTGTTGTCTTGGGCTTACATGTTTGTTTGATTTGAAAAAGATTTTATCATTGTTTATCAGTACATAAGCATGTTTTACGTGGGTATCGTCTTTTACAAGTGCAGAAATGGATAATTCTTCCTCGCCAAATAAAATGTTTGGCACGCCATCCAGAGAAATGGTGGGGGGGATTCGCTGTATAAACATTTCGAGTTCGTCGGATGATTTTCCGGCATCATTATTTACCGCAGTTACGTCCTTTGCAGAAACCCATCCGTATCTATTATTAGGAAGTTCCGCCCTGTACCAATCAGCGTTGCTGACGTCAGACTTGAGAATTGTGCCCTCGTTCATCATTGATAAAACAGGGGTGTCAAATGACATTCCACCATACAGTGGAATATGGTTTTTGTTTATCTTCAAAAGTTTGGAACTGGCCGTCAGCTTTTGGGGGACACCGGCAACCACGGAGAATTTTAATGTATTACTTAAAAAAGCGCCGAAGATAGAGTCGGAAATAATAATATCCACATTAAATTCATTAGAAGCAATTGTTTCTTTGACGTTAAAAGTTAATTCCGCCTCCTTGATTTCTCCCGGATTTAATTGACCAATTTCAACCCTGCCTTTTTCTACAAACACCTCTTTGTCACTCAAATTTCTGAGAGTAACAAACGTTTTTTCGGAAATCCCATTTCCCATGTTTTTTACCATGACAAGGAGATTAATATTTTCGCCTTTGTTTATTAATCCATCACCGTTATTTTTGCCTGAAGAATTTGTTGCCTGATCTAAAATCTGATAAGAAAAGGCAAAAAGTGGCTGAGGCAATGCCTCTATTGCCACAGTTAAATTAAGATCTGCCGGGTTGTTTTTATTTAACTCTTCAAATTTAATAGTAATTTCATCTTCCCGATCAAGTGAATTTTTTGGTATTTCTATCGTTTTGGTGTACGTCTTTTTACTTCCTTTGCCTATTTTACCAAAAATAAATTCATGTTTATCGTACAGACCGTTTTTGCTGGAAGAAATTCCGCGCAATTGATAGAGAGGTTTATCCCCCGTGTTTTCAATAGTTACCGTAAGCGTAATTTTTTCTCCGGCCTTTACCCGTTTATTAATGGGGTTTGTTAAAAAAGTAACATTTGTTGCGGATGCCCCTTCATTTATCCCTTCAGACCAGTCAATACTCAAGCTATCAAGCGCCTGTGCTATTTTCTTTTCTTCCTCTTCGGAAATTGCGTCAATTACTGAAAGAGAATTTTGCAGAAAACCTTCCTCTTTTTTCCATGTAGAAGTGTTTGCCAGTAATTTTCTGGCGAAGACAATATGGAAATCTTTATCAAAATCAGGCAGTTTGTAAGGGTCTTCGTCTTCCGCAGGTTCCACCTCCGCCTCTTTCCCGGCAACCGCGTCCTCTTTTTTTTCCTTTATTTCATGGAAGTACTTAAGGGTAGCAAAGGGAAATGCATCTTTGTGGTGGTCGTCCAAATGTTTTTTCAGATCTTCTTCCCTGATTGCCGTGATGCCATGAAAAAGATTGATGTTGTCCTTTTCTACGGTCACCGGAACAAGCTGTATGTCCGGTGTAATGCCAAAAGATTGAATGTCGGTAAAAAGAGGGGTAAGATATTTTGCGATGGTTAATTTTAGCGCCGAACCGTCCATTAACTCTATAAGCTGCTGGACAGACCCCTTGCCAAATGTTCTGTCTCCGACGATTATCGCACGGTTATTTTCCTTTAGAGCGCCGGCAACAATTTCAGCCCCTGAGGCGCTTCCTGCATCGACAAGCACCACTATGGGGTACAGTTCCTCGTCAGTATCCGTTTTTTTTGCATCGATCACTTCTCTGGGATGGCCTCCAGGCCCAACGGTAACAACAATAGAGCCACTTTCCAGAAATTTGTCAGACACCTTGATTGCCTGGTCTAACAAACCACCCGAATTGTTCCGCAAATCGAGAATGAGTCCTTTCATTTTATCATTGTTTTTGTTTAATTGTTTTAACTGCTCATTAAGGCGCTGAGAGGTATCATCCTGAAAATTCCTGATTCTTACATAGCCATAACCTCCTTCAATAGATGCGGATTCTACCGTAGGAATTACTATTATTTCCCGTTTGAGGGCAAAAAGTTTTGTCTCTACTGCTTTATGTTTTAAAATGGAAAGTGTGACGGTTGAACCCTGATCACCACGCAGTTTCCCAACAGATTCGGTAAGGTCCATATCTACGGTCGATTCTCCATCAATTTCCACAATTTTATCTCCTGCCTTTATTCCTGCCACTGCAGCAGGGGTTCCTTCAATGGGAGAAATTACCGTCAGAACGCCATCTCTTATTCCTACCACCATGCCGAGTCCTCCGAACTTGCCGGTAGTGCCAATCTTAAATTCGGTAAATTGTTTTGGCGGTAAGATAATGGAATGTGGGTCAAGCTGCGTCAACATGCCGTTGATTGCCGTATATTCCACATCGCTGGCGGTAAGTGATGCGTTCTCTTCCCGATGCTTATTGATAAAATCCAGGGCATCCTGCAGAACCTTGAAAACATCCTTGGACCGGTGAACTTCTGACAAATCAAATGTCTTTGAAACAGTGTCAACCGTAACGGTGTTTATCTTCTTCTCCTCAGAGTAGTCTACCAGGACTTCAGGTATGACTCTTTCCTGCCAATCAAGAGCTCCCTTAACCATTTCAACATTATCAATACGGTCAGGGTCAACATACAGGCGGTTAATATAGGAAAGTACAATTCCGGGAAGGCGAAATTTATATTCAGTATCTTCTTTTACTGACAGATTTTCAAAATGGGGTTCCAGACCAAATGTTTTATTGAAAACAACAAAAAAACCGGAAATGGAAGATATAGAAATTATAATTATTATTAACACATACTTAAACGGATGCTTTAATCTCATGAATATTTCCTTTTTGATCAAAAAATCAAAGTAACTTTACACAATGTAACTAAACCCTTACTCAAAAATATAAAGATACGCCGTAAACTGTTGAATAGCAATGATTCGCTCATTAAAAAGGCGAGTAATACGGCAAGAGACCATGCATAACAATTACGATAAATGTAGTATCGATTTCATTTTTTGTAAAAGTCCAATACATAACATAATTTTAATGCATTGTGGGAGCTAATCCATGAATTGCCGCCACATAAGGCCAAAATAGTGTTTTCCGGTGGTCGATCTCCTTGAAAAACAAAACTCTCACTAACTGGCACTACTGTACACAAGTAGCAATTTGAGTATAGAGAGAAAGAACAGATTTATCAAGGAAATTTGCCTTGCCCAGTGATTATGAAAAAAGCATTTGATAATTATAGGAAGAACAGATAAAATGCTACGCTTGTCATAAATTTAGCTTCATTCATAGAGTTTTTAGAAAATTTAAGAGGGAAATAATGGTATCCACTTCCTGGCTACAAAAGAATAAAAAAATCGTTTATATCATAATGATATTTGCCGTTTCTGTTTGGGGCATAAGCTTTTCCGCGATGGAATTAATTCCCAAAAAACCTATCGCCAAAGTATTGGGAAGGAAGATTACACAGGATGAGTTTACCGAAATGGCAATCAGGTGGCAGAGGTTGTTTTTCCCTCAAACGCAGGAATCAATTATCCCTATAGTCTGGAAGCAGTTTCTGATGGTTGAAAAGGCAAATCAAATGGGATTAATGATAACAAGCCCTGAAGTTGAAGACGGTTTACGGAGAATTGCTTTTCAGGTTTTCGGGCAAACTCCTGAGCTTGAAAAAAGAAGACTAATGCAGTTTCTGTGTAATACTTTTAAACTTACTCCGGATCAAATACAACGTACTATCAGGGAAGCCCTGCTGGTTGAAAAGCTGGAATCTCTGTTGCGTTCATCCACAAAAGTAACAAGTGAGGAACTTTGGTACCGGTTTTCTCTGGAAAACGAGCAGGTAAAGTTAAAAATCATGGCATTAAAGGCGAGTGATTTTGCCGATACCGTTCAGGTAAATGAAGAAGAGCTAATAGCGTTTTATAATAAATACAAGAACAAAGAATATGATGCACACAGTGGAACTCCAGGCTACATGCTTCCTGAAATGGTAAAGATTGAATGCCTTATTGCTAAATTTGACGATATGCAGGCGCTTGTTGATGTTACGAAGGAAGATATAAAGAAGTATTATGAGGATAATAAGGAAACGCAATATAAAATCGATCCCGCAGAAATAACAACCGAAGAATCTTCTGTTCCTGAGGATAAAACGGAGACAATGTCAGAAGGCGACACAAAGGAAAAGGACCTTAGCCACGTTTACAAATCGTATGATGCGGTAAAGGATGAAATTCGGAAAATACTTGCAGGACAAATGGCAAGGGAAAAAGCATCAGAGGTGATACATAAGGTGGATGAGGAAATTTACGCAACAATAGACAAGGAAGACCGCCCGAATTTCAGCGATCTTGCCGTAAAATATAAATTAACCCGCACCATTCCTGCCGGAAAAGAATCGAAGCGCGAGTTTCTTGCAGAAAGCGATTTGTGGGAAATCTTCCCGGGGTCTGATAAGATTTCGAAGGTTGCTTTTGACAGGGAAAAATTTGAACCATCTATGCCGCTGGAGTTTGTTGAGGGGTTTGTTATTTTTCAGGTAATCGATAAGAAATATCCCGCTCCTGCCCCATTTGAGGAGATCAAAAATAAAGTTTTACGGGACATTACAATAGAAAAGGGATTGCAAAAATCGATAGAAATCGCAGAAAAATACACAAGTGGTTCCAATTCAGCCACTGCGTTTGAAGATATTGTAAAATTAATTGCTGGTGAGTATAGTCAAAAAGATTTTCTGGTATGTGAAACTGATTACATCAAGCGTCCTATGAAACTTTTTGACAGGGATTCGCGATATATAGAGGCGCTTGATGCAGACCGCCCTAACCTCACAAATAAGGCCTTTGAATTAAAACCGGGCGAAGTGGCCTTTGCTGTAGAAACTCTTGATGAAAAGGCGTGTTACATAATAAGTGTAATAGAGAGAAAACCTGCCGATACCGCTCTTTTTGAAAAAACCAGGGAAAACGTCATGAAAAGGTTTTTGTACGAAAAACAGGAGGCCTTTTTGACCGCATGGAAAGCCGACATGAACAAACAGATGGAAATTTACACAAAATTTCAATAGAAACGTACTTGTGGCAAAAATCCTGTTTGTGATGAAACCTTCATAATCTCTGGCCACAAAAGGAGGAGAAGATATCTCCTTTGCGGTCATTCTGGACATATTCACTTCGTTTAGAGTAACTCCGCCGGGCGTCTTTCAAGATTCCTCAATACAGTCTGGAGTAGCGAATAAATTCCAATTTCTTACCTTGTTACTACGTAAATGGTACTGCTTTAAATAACAAAAATTTGGGGGATATGACGATAGCTGATGGACATCCTTGTTTTTTTTAGTCCCTTCATCTCTCGTCCGTCGTTTTCCATGTGTTATGGCATATATTGGGGGAGCTATCATTGGAAAAGATTTACCGTATAAGCGAATTTAAAGGAAAAATTCATAATCCGGTAGTTACACTTGGTGTTTTTGACGGCGTACATCGTGGACATCAGAAAATTATTGAATACACAAAAAGTTTAGCCTCTAAAAAGAGCGGAGACTCTGTCATTATCACCTTTGACGTACACCCAAGAGTTCTTTTGGAAAACAAAACCCCTTTTTTCATCACTTCCCTGTCGCATCGTTTGGTATTGTTTGAAAGGCTTGGTGTTGATTATACGTTAATATTGCCATTTAACGATTCCCTTGCACAAACAAACGCAAAAGATTTTATAGAAAACATACTCGTAAAAGAGTTAGATTCAAAATGCATAGTGCTTGGTTTTAATTGCCATTTTGGAAAGAATAGAAGCGGGAATATCAAACTCGTAAAGGAATTGGCGGGCAAATACCATTATGAAGCACACGAATGCCCACCGGAAACCTATAAGGGCCAGGTTATCAGCAGCACTGTTATCCGTAAAGCCATTCAGGAAGGCGCATTAGAGAAGGCGGAAGCCATGCTTGGAAGGCCTGTCTCTGTTTTAGGCACTGTCGTAAGAAAATCCGGCAGAGGCGTAACTATGGGATATCCCACCGCAAATCTGGATTTGCACCACGAAATCAGGCCACCACAAGGCGTATACGCCACAAAGGTATGCTGGAAGGAAAGGGAATATCTGGCATTGACCAATATCGGCTCCAGGCCTACTTTTTTCAAAGAGTCCTTATCAAGCGAAGACGAAACCATGGAGATAGAGACACACATACTGGATTTTCACGAATCAATTTACGGAAAAAACCTTGAAGTGCAGTTTCTCTTCAGGATCAGAGACGAAATACCCTTCGGTTCCATTGAAGCATTAAAACAGCAAATAGAAAAAGATAAAGAAATGTTGTTGAAAAAGATGCTCTCTGGAGCCTTGACGAAATAGCCATATTCAAATATGTCGCTCCTAGAAATTTTCCCAAGAACAACCTAGCGCGGCCTTTGGCCGCAACCAAAAAGGTGATTTTTAGTTTATTATAAAGTATAGTAGTATCCTCGTAAATAGTAATCAGACAATTTGGAGGACACTACTTATGAATAAGTTGATGGAATTAT
>NZ_CAADGZ010000153.1:0-7025 GCF_900696675.1 uncultured Candidatus Kuenenia sp.
TTTCTTGACCTTCCCATCCTCACGGTACGATTCCCGCAGAAGGGTAGATCGATAGATTTTTTTACCGGATTTTGACTTGTTCTCTACAATATGCATGTCCACCATTGTACAGATAACAACCATTATCCGTCAAGTATATTGTCGGATAATAACAATATATTAGTGACTACATATTTATTAAAAATACAGCCTTAACAAACTATGTATTAAGCACTTATGCGTTTTGGCATGGGTGAACATCCGTTGTAATTGGTTAAATAAGAATTTGACGCGACCCTGATTAACCGCTGTATCAACTGCCGGTTACAAAACACTAAAACATACTAGCCTGCAAAAGTTATGGTAATTTTATTTTCCGTTTAATATTATTCGGAATTATGATACCGATTATCTGTTTTTGTATCTCGCGCTATCCTCTCTTTCCTTTATGAGCCAGAACACAATACCTGCCACCAGCAAAGCACCAGAAAGCGCTGCAATAATGGCGGGTGATTCGGTTTTTACATCAAGAATGATAAGTTTTCTAGCCAACGCAAGTATTGCTATAAGCATTACCGTCCTTACCTGAACAATGCTTGCCCGCCTGAATATTGACTGAAGAATTGAATGCTTAAATTCAAGAGCAATGAGTAATGTCATAATCATTCCGAAAATTGTCTGAAATACTGAATGTTCAATTGGATTCAGGGCAAGCACTATAAGGAGATTGTATACATCAACTATGAGTCGTAAAAAAGCAATAATGATCACAATTGAAATTATAACCGTTAAAGCAATTGAGACAATATGCTCAAATTTTTCATAAAAATGCATTGATTTCCAGTTTTCCGGATGCGGCAATTTGCCTTTCGTATTCAACTCCATAGCCTTAACTCTCTTGTAATGCAAAACAAAAAACATTGATTACGCAAACTTCTACTACATACTCTATATTGGTGTCCCAAAGAATTTCGTATTTTTTCCATTTGCTTCGGCTACTGCAAAATAAGGCGTTGAAGTATCTTTTTCAACCTCAGGTGTTTCCCAATCACGTAACAAACTATCATAGGTGCAATTGTTTTTATTTTGAAAATAATAAATGCCCAGTGGTAAATTACATCTACTATGGAAGCGCCAATCGCATGGCAGCGATAATAAGCGCTTCCATAATAACCATCACAATCACTCGCTTTTTACTTCAATCTTTCGCACATTTTCATGCGCTTTTACGCTTTTGGGTAGATGTATCTTCAACACTCCTTTATTGAATGATGCCTTCACTTTTTCCTGGTCAACTTCACATGGAAGTTGCAGAGAGCGGTAAAATGACCCATAACTCCGCTCTACATGATAGTACTCTTTGTCTTTTTCTTCTTTTTCCTGTTTCTTCTCTCCCTTAATCGTAAGCACATCATCCCTCAAAGTAATTTCAACATCATTTTGATCCATACCCGGTACTTCTGCAGTAATTTCAATCTCTCTGTCATTTTCACTTACATCTATTCTCGGCGAAAATTCTGCGAATCGTTCTTCTTTAAAGGAAATGGATGGAAATCTGTCAAAACCTCTGAAGAAATCATCAAATAACCGATCCACTTCCCGATGGAGTGTGGCAACGGGATGCCGCATCTCAGGTTGTAATTGCTGTTGCTTCTTCCTGTTCCAGGTAATTAAGTCTTTCCAGGCCATAATAGCCTCCTTTCTAAAGAAAATGTAAGATATTCATTATTCAAAAAACCTCCTTTTCTTTCACTAACAACAAACATGTCAAATCAAAATTTATTCATAAGAAACAATGTTAATTGCTTTTTGCCAACTCTTGTCATTTTATTTGAATCTTTCTTGGTTGTGCTTCTGGAGCCTTTGGAAGTGTCAGGACCAAGACGCCATCTGCAAGGTTTGCATCAATTTTCTCGGTATCAATGGTATTTGATACGGTAAATTTCCGTGTATAATGGCCTACATTGTATTCAGTATATACCGGATTGAGGTTTTCATACGGCGAGAAGTCAATCTTGGCATCAACCTCAAGGATATTATTTTCCAGCATGACATTTATGTTCTCCCTTTTTACACCCGGGACATCCATGCAAACAACCAGGTTTTTTTCTGTTTCAACTATATCTGTTCTGGGAACATAATATTTTCCTGGTACCGTTTTTTCGCCTTCAAACTCAGTTTTTACTGGTTTCCGACTTTCAGCCTTTGCAACTTCTTTTGCTTCGTTACCCATACTATCCTCCTCTCATAATTTGATTATTGATTAATTATTGAATTGCAATCTTTTTCGGTTTATCAGTCTCTGCACGTGGCAAGGAAACTACCAAAAGACCTTCTTTATACTCTGCCTGAACTTTTTCAGATTCAATGTTAAACGGCAGTCTTAACGTCCTGTCAAATTCCGAAAAATTACGTTCGATACGGTGATAACTGACATTTTTTCCGTAGTCGATTGTACGTGTTCCTGATAATCGTAATATGTTCTCCTTCACCTCTATGTTCAGGTCTTCTTTTTTTACTCCCGGTAATTCTGCAACGAGTACCAAGTCCCCATTTTTTTCAAAAATATTTACAGGCGGATATACCCCGCTACTTGCGGTACCGTTCTCAAAAAATCCCGCATCACGCGTAAGATCCAGCGCTTCCTGAAGCCCCAATAACGTTTCAAGTGTTCTTGATAGCGGCATCATCATATAGCCAAACAAATATGATTTTAGAGATTTGGCGATAAAATGGCTTTCTAAAAAACAGATTTATTTGACTAGGCATATTATCAAACACACCCCTAAATCCCCTCTTGATAGAGGGGACTTCTTCTCTCCCCTCTAAAAAGAGGGGCCGGGGGTGTGTAAATTTTTCGAAAACCTTATTTGTTTGACTATAAACCAAAACCTCCTTTCAAAAAGGTAATAAAAAATTGTTCTTTAAACTTGCCGCGGCATATGCCGTATTTTAAAAATGTTTTTTGCTGGTTGTTCTTTGAGCAATGAATGTGCCATATTTCGTAAGTTGCCATTAGTACAAATGTTATCTATGTTGACGTATTTTAAAGACGCAATATGGGGATGTAATGGGAATAACCATTCTCTTTAATTGTGGATTTACATGCTCAAATGTGTTGCATTTTACGTACGATCTTGCGGTATTTATGGGGACTTTTTACATTATTCCTTGTTTATATGGAAGTTATGGATAATATTATCTTATTGTAGCAAGGGAAATATATTTCTCATTTATTTGAAATAATCTCAATACGATTATGAAAGAAAAAAAGGATTCAGTTCAAAAATTGTTTGTTCCCGACATCGGAGGTAATGCGGATATTCAGCCTTATTTCCTGGCGAGTGACGGGGAAATTGACAAGTCGATTATAGATAACCTTGATTCAGATGTTATTATCCTGGATAAGGATCTTAACATTGTGCTTATGAATAAATCTGCGGAACGGACATTTGGCGTGAGTTTTCATGAGGTAAAAGGCACAAACTACCTGGCCTTGCGGCTTAGATCGATAGAACAGGAACTGGCCAGAAACCTTAATAATGTTCTTAAAACAAAAAAGGCATTCACTATTAAAGAACTACAGATTATTTCTCCAGATAAAGTTACACACTTTTTTGACCAGAGTTGTATTCCTATCCTTGATGATGGCGGCGTACTGCAAGGTGTGCTTTCTATCAGTAAGGATGTTACAAAAAGGGTATATAAGGAGATTCAATATCAGGAATCTCAGAAGATGCTAAAGGCCTTGTTTCAGGAATTAGAGGTTAAAAATACTACTATCCGGAGTTTGCAGACTTCATTAAGAGAGCGGTACAGTTTTCATAGCCTGATCGGTAAGAGTTATTTGATGCAGAATATTTACGACCTGATCGAAAAGGTCTCCCAAACCGATTCAACGGTTCTTATTACGGGAGAGACGGGTACAGGAAAGGAATTGGTGGCTAGGGCAATTCATTATAATAGCCATAGAAAAGACCATGACCTGGTGGCTGTAAATTGTGCCGCCTTACCGGAGACCCTTTTGGAAAGCGAGCTTTTTGGCCATGTCAAGGGTTCTTTTACAGGCGCTATTCGGGACAAAAAAGGGAAGTTTGAACTTGCGGATAAAGGGACTATATTTCTGGATGAAATCGGAGAGTTGTCGATTCCCACCCAGGTTAAATTGTTGCGGGTACTGCAGGAAAGATACATAGAGCGGGTGGGGGACGAAAAGACCATAAAAGTAGATATTCGCATTATTGCTGCAACAAACCAGGATATCCTTGAATTAATTGAGAAGGGGACGTTTCGGAAAGACCTCTTTTACCGGCTGAATATTATTTCAATTAGGCTTCCCTCCCTGAAAGAACGTACCGATGATATCCCGCTTTTAGTAAATCATTTTATTGAAAAATTCAACATTCGCTTCAAAAAGAATATAAACGGCATATCGCCAAACGCCTTAAGAAAACTTTTGGCATATTCATGGCCTGGCAATATCAGGGAACTGGAAGGCGTCATCGAAAAGGCTGTCCTTCTGGAAGAATCCGAAACTATCGAAAATATAGAGTTGCCGACAGACCATTCCGCGACTACGAACCTTTGTCTCCCCAAACCCTTAAATGCCGGACCTGATATTTCCTCTTATGAGGATCTGCAGAAACGTTTGGATATGTTGGAGCGGGAATATTTTGTCAGCGTATTTCAGAAGCATCATGGCAGGATAGGTAGTATAGCAGCATGCACAGGCCTTAACAGACGTACGATTTTAAATAAAATGAAAAAATTTTCACTTAAAAAGAGTTTATTTAAATAGCGTTGTTAATTACATCCTGCCTTTCCTTAAAATTTCTTCAAGCCTTGCTACGTGATCGGCAGGTATCGTTGTATGCTGCAATCCCCTTGCCGTAGCATCAATATCATATGGTACCCGTTTTATCTCCAGGGCGCCGTCTTTCCATATGGCATACGAAGCCAGGGGTATCCCGTCGCGCGGCTGACCAACACTTCCCGGATTGACGACGGTTATCTCACCTACCTTACGCACCACAGGCAGATGTGTATGTCCAAGCAAAACGATATTTGCCCGCACGCCTTTTAATTCATCTTCCATTTCACTATCGGAAACTTCGGGCCGGAGGTATTTGTAAATATCTCCGCCGGGTGAGCCATGAGACAACAGGAATGTTACGCCGCCTGCCTCTGTATTTAGCGTTAGCGGAAGGTTTGCAAGAAATTCTTTTTCGCCGGCATCCAGGATGGTTTTCGTAAAAATCTTCCCTTGATCGCTCAGTGCTTTATATTTTTCAGAACAGCCGCATTCCATGTTTTTACCAATGGCATTATCATGATTTCCGCGGACAATCTTGTCCGTTAATTTTCGGATTTTTTCTATGCACTCTTTCGGGTATGGCCCATAATTGACGATATCGCCAAGACAAAATATCATGTCGGCTGTTTCTTCCAAAACGGCTTTTAATGCTGCTTCATTTCCATGGATATCAGAGATTATAAGGATCTTCATTTCTTAAATACATTGAATTTCAAAAGAAGCATCACTTTTTAAATCAATTTCAACAGGTTTGATTTTGCCTTGTTTATTATCGTACAATAATTTTACTTTTGGCCTGGTCATTTGTGAAATTTCTACAGAGGCGACAACGCCCGTAAAATCTTTATACATTCCCCGTATAACCTTGATTTCTGAACCTACAGGATATTTCGGCATTACCGTTAAAAAGCAATTCACTAATTCTTCGTTGAATTGCGTGCCGGCGCCGTTTTTTATGAGATCATACACCAGATCAGGGGGCATTCCCTTGCGATACGGGCGGTCTGAAATACATGCGTCATAGGCGTCGGCAACGGCAGCAATCTCCGCACCCATAATCATTTTATCATGCTCTACATAGGTGATTTCTCCCTTATCAAGCTTATTATTCCCCGCCAGGCCACGCGGATATCCTTTCCCATCCTGCCTCTCATGATGTTGATAAGGGATATGCGCAGATACATATCCGATAGTGTCAATATCTTTAAGTAACTCATATCCAAAAGAAGTGTGCTGTTTTATTTTATCAAACTCTTCATTTGTTAACTTACCCGGTTTATTAAGCAGCTTTACGTCAATAAAAATCTTGCCTATATCGTGTAAAAACTCGCCGATGGCTATTTGTTTCAGTTTTTTTTTGTCAAGATACAGCCTTCTTGCAATAATCAACGATATTATTGCTGCATCTATAGAATGCTCGAAGGTATAATTATCTACTGTCTTTATTGAATTCAAACCGGACAAAATATCCTGTCCCATAATTTCCTCAAGGAAAGAGTCAATATTCTCAACCATTTGTTTGAATGCCTGGCTTTCCTGAAAAGTTCTTTTCACCTTTGGGGTATTGATGCTTCGGATAACTGATTCTGAAGTATCCGCTTCTATATCGACAATGGCTGTCTGCGTTACCTTGTAAGTTTTAAGAATATCCTTCGTTGCCATAAGACGAATTTTATCAGAAATCGGGTCTTTAATAACAATATCTTCCGTATCCTTATCTTCTATGTAAAGACAAGCATATCCCCTTGTTTTCAACCTATCGATATACCCCTGCGATAGTTCAACGCCTTTCTTTAGCAATACCTCATAATTCTCTCCATAAATTGGTTTACCCAGCACCATACCGGGTGATAAGCTGTTTATATGTTTTTTAATCATAAATATTGCATAACATCATAAAAATTTAAAAACTTATAACACAATCTTCTTATATAACAAAATGCTCCACGTTGTTATATGACTTCCTCAACCCTCTCCCCTTATCCCCTCCAAAGGGGGAGAATGTCCTCCGCTAGCGGGGGGGGTACAGAGGGTGGATTTGTATTTAGTATTTCGTGTTTCAGATTTCATCTCACATTTTATGCTGATGCTTTTTTGGCGATATTTTCTTCATACTCATTTTTAAAGTACTGCAGCGTAGAAACAACGGGATTCGCAGATGTTTGTCCCAGTCCGCACAGCGAAGACGTCCTGGTTGCTTCCGCCAGTTCTTCCAGAAGGCCAATATCTTCTC
>NZ_CAADGZ010000154.1:0-6831 GCF_900696675.1 uncultured Candidatus Kuenenia sp.
GACATGGAACGCGCGTGGGAATTCTTCGGCATACTCAATCCCATCAATCATGGCAGCACGCCTGAGGCCATCGAACGCTACAAGGTCGAGCCTTACGTCATGTGTGCGGACATCTATGGTGCATCGCCACACATCGGTCGCGGCGGCTGGACATGGTACACCGGGGCGGCTGGCTGGATGTACCGGCTGACAGTTGAAACCTTGCTGGGCCTGCAACTTGAAGTGGACATTCTGCGTATCGTACCATGTATTCCAGCCCATTGGGCATCGTACAAAATTCACTACCGCTATCGCGACACCGTCTACCATATCATCGTCAACCGTGTAGTTGAAAATTCACAGCAGGTGGTCAGCGTATCCTTGGACGGCACTGAGGTAAATGGTGCCGGCGAGGCGGGAGCCGGTCGAGGCTGTATCCCACTCGTGAACGACTGCCAGGCGCACCAAGTTGTTGTAGAGCTGGGATGGTGGTAGATTGAAGGGTTGGGAAGCGTGTGCTTTCCTGGTATTTTTGTAAATGGCGTGGCTGACCACGAACAGGCGACCAATTTTAATATTTAGATTCAAGCTTGAATCGGTGCATTCCTTTGTGCTCGTTGTGTAATTTTTATTATTTGTAATCTCTTATGGAGTATGATATTTTCTTGAAAAATATTTTGCTATAAGCTTTACTTAAAACAAAAAAACATATTACCATTGCTTTGATGACCTCAATGGAGGCTATCTATTTTACGGGGAAACGGAATTTCTCAATCATCGGAGGCTTGGTATCTTATCAGTAATTTCTTTGCATTTTTTTAACAAAATATCTAATCGTCCAATATACAGTTGGCAATCCGCGGTTGACCAATGACAAATGACTGGCAACTGTAGGCCGTTTTCCTGCTTGTTTGGTTCTGGCTTTGGCAGGTTAGGGGTGCGCAGTTAAAAGATAACGTTAAATAATTAATCGAATTAAGAAGTAGGTAAGAGGTCTCCGTGTTTTTAAATGAATAATTTAAACAAATTTATCATCAGATTGTAATTATGCCAGAAAAAAAAGACTATTATGATTTATTAGGTATTGCGAAAAATGCTTCTAAGGAAGATGTAAAATCTGCATACCGAAGATTGGCTAAAAAATTTCACCCGGATCTTAATAAAGATAATCCAAAATCATCAGAAGAAAAATTTAAAGAAATATCTGAAGCGTATGAGGTGCTGATTGACGATAACAAACGTGCAAAGTATGATAGTTATGGTTATGCCGGAGTCGAATCTGATTTTGGGAAAGAGGGTTTTTCTTGGCAGAATTTTACCCATATAAATGATTTGGAAGATATATTTGGTCACGATATATTTTCTGATTTTTTTGGCGCCAGGACCAGTGGATATGGAAAGCCGGAAAGAAAGATACGACGCGTACAAGTAGAAATCAGCTTAGAGCAGGCATATAGAGGGGTTAGTACTGAAGTGGCTATTCCACATATGGAAAAATGCGGTGACTGTAATGGGTCTGGAGCGGAAAAGGGCACAAGCTTAAAAATTTGTAATAGATGTGATGGACGCGGAGAAGTGAAACAGGAACAATTGCAAGAATTTGGCAGAATAATTAAGATTGGTGTGTGTCCTGTATGTAATGGGCGTGGGAAAATTATAGAGAAATTCTGCCAGAGTTGTCATGGCACTGGTGAAATTCAAAGACTGGACAAAATAAAAATAAAAATACCTCCTGGTGTAGATAATGGCACGACATTAAGAATAGCACCGGACAAAAGCGGTGGACGTTTGAAAGAAAATATATATGTTTATATTTCAATACAACCGCACCCTTTTTTTCGCAGACAGGCGAATGATGTGTATATTAAAAAAGAAATTTCGTTAATTGATGCAACATTAGGTTCTAAAGTAGAAGTGCCTACTTTGGATGGAAATGCTATAATGAAGATACCGCAGGGTACTCAGACCAACACATTATTTCGGTTGCGTAACAGTGGCATGCCATATTTAAGGGGGCACGGACACGGCGATCAGTATGTTAGAGTGATAGTTAAAACACCTAAAAATATAACAAAAAGACAAAGGGAACTTCTTGAAGAGTTTGAGAAGCACGAGAAAGAGAAAAGTACTAAAACGTAGTTACAATTTAGTTTTTTGAAAAACTCAAATAATAGCGATGTTTGCCACACGGCGTAGGGGCGAAGCATTTGTCAGTTTGGGCATAAATGTATTTATAACAATTTAAGGCAAATGCTTCGCCCCTACTTTTTCAAAAAACTAAAGTGTTACATTATAGCAGAATTTATTATGAGCTAAGGGTTTCTTGAATATTGCGATTATAACAATAACTGAAAAAGGGGTTGAGACGTCGAAAAGGATTGTTTCGTATATAGATACCACCCCTTCAGTGTATATCTTTAACTCCGACGATAAAAATGAGATAGTTAATGCCGGAGATAATTTGAATAATGCTGTGTACTTTAATGAACCGCTTCACCAATTAGTCGGGAAATTATTCAATGATTATGACGGGATAATATTTGTAATGGCTATGGGGATAGTGGTTCGGGTGATTGCTCCCTGTATTAAAAACAAATATATAGATCCTGCGATAGTGGTAGTGGATGATGTGGGGCGTTATATAATCAGTTTGCTTTCAGGGCATGAAGGTGGCGCAAATATGCTGGCGTATAAAGTTGCCTGTATATTACATTCGAGTGCTGTTATTACTACCGGGACTGAAGCGCACAAAGATATTATTGTTGGAATTGGATGTAAAAAAGGGATTACTTCGCATGAAGTAAAAAAGGCAATTGAAGACGCTCTTAATAAGATTTCCCTGAGAATAGAAAACGTTAGGTTAATTTCTACGGTTGAAATTAAAGCAAAAGAACCGGGATTATTGCAAGCTTCTGATGAACTTAGGATACCGCTGAACGTTGTGTCTTTACCTGAAATTGGCACTTGTATAAAGGAATACAGTAAGTCAGCTTTTGTAAAAGAAAAGATAGGCGTCTGGGGTGTCTGTGAACCATCTGCACTTTTAGCAGGGAGGAAAACACAATTAATTTTAAAGAAACAGAAATATCCGGGAATAACAATAGCCATTGCCAGGGAAAACTTTATGTGGTAGGTATAGGCCCAGGCTCTAAAGAAGACATGAGTGTGAGGGCATTGGAGGCGGTAAAAAAATCTGATACTATTATAGGTTACCGCCTTTATGTTGATTTGTTACGTGATATTACCAGCGGGAAAGAAATTATCTCCTCGGCGATGCGCAAGGAAGTTGAACGTGTAGAATTGGCTATTCGGGAAGCGCTGAAAGGGAAAATAGTATCGCTCATTAGTAGCGGAGATTCTGGTGTTTATGGTATGGCTGGCCTTGTTATGGAAATGTTGCACAAAGAAAATATTTGCTTGCCGCTGGAAATTATTCCTGGCATTCCCGCTGCCAATGCTGCCGCGGCCCTTCTTGGCGCACCACTGATGCATGATTATGCTGTAATAAGTCTCAGTGATTTATTAACTCCATGGGAAACAATTGAAAAACGTGTGAAAAACGCTGCAGAAGCTGATTTTGTAATGGTTATTTATAATCCTAAAAGTTCTCAAAGGAATTGGCAGCTTAAAAAGACGGTCGAAATTATTTTGAAATACAAAAACGCTGCGACACCGGTAGGAGTAGTGAAAAATGCGAAAAGAGAAGGGGAGTCTATAGCCATTACTACTTTAGGCAAAATGGACCAAAATTCAATTGATATGATGACAATCGTGATCATTGGAAATGCCTCTTCGTTCACATTTCAGAATTACATGGTTACTAAAAGAGGGTATAATTTATACTCAAGCACGAATAAATCTGAAAAGCCAAAATCCGAAGCGTGAAATCCGAATCAAATTTAAATGAACAAAATTCAAAATGTTTTGGGCATTCAAATATTTGAATTTAGGATTTGTTTCGAGTTTTGATATTAGATATTCGAATTCGATTGCGGCTACTCCGCACCAGGAATACTTTGGATAAATATGCCTATATTGATTAAAAAAGAAGACATAGATATTTTTTTAAAGAAACTAAAAGAAGAATATACGGTTTACGGTGTTAAGCAAAAAGAAACAGGGTTTTATATTTTTGATGAAATAGAGACATTTTCCGACCCACTTGATAATTATATACCTACATTGCTTCCTCCCAAAAAATACCTTTTTCCCCAACGAGAAACGCTCTTAAGCTTTTCTACCGCCCCTTATCCTGATGTAAAATCCGTGATTGAATCAAAAAAACAGGTAATCTTTGGCGTCCGTCCCTGTGATATCCATGGGATTAAATTGCTCGATAAGGTGTTTACTGCCGATCGTGAAGACAAAAATTATACTCAAAAACGTGCAAATACCATCATCATTGGAATTGATTGCATGAAGCCCTGCTATAAGTATGCTTATTGTGAAAGTGTCGGATGTTTGGACGTAGAAGAAGGATTTGATATTTTATTAACCGACATAGGTGATTGTTTTTATGCCTCCATTGGAACTGCACGCGGGGAAGTTATTATCAAAGAAAATGCTTGTTTTATACATGCGGGAAAACATGAAGATGAAAAGATTTGCCGTATGAAAGAAGAACGCAAGGGACGATTTGAGAAAAAATTTTTGACAGAGGTATCAAATCTTCCTTCATTATTTAAAAATGCAGATAACGATCCTGTCTGGGATGAACTAAATGACAGGTGTTTAGGATGCGGAAGATGTAATATTGTTTGCCCAACCTGTTATTGTTTTGATGTTTTTGATTGTGTGGATTTAACTATGACATCAGGAGAGAGACGCCGCCAGTGGGATGCTTGTACATTAAAAGATTTTTCTGTAGTTGCAACAGGCGAAAATTTCAGACCAACGAGAGGTCAGAGATTACGGCACAGGTTTAACCGAAAGTTTAATTACTTAATGACAAAACACAGCACATCATTTTGCGTTGGTTGTGGAAGATGTTCCAGGTCATGTCCCGTACATATAGATGTTGCAGAAACCGTAAATGCAGTTATAAACAATAATAAGCAAAAATGATAAGCAATAATTCAATCTATCTCCCGGAAATAGCAAAGATTGTGAGTATTAGACGTCTCACAGAGCTGGAAAAATATTTTGAAATACGTTTGGAAAATCAAAGAGAATTTTCTTTTATCCCGGGGCAATTTGTTCAACTGTCGGTTTTTGGAGTGGGCGAGGCGCCTATTTCAATATCGTCATCTCCATTTGACAAAGACAGTATCGGCGTATGTATCAGAAGAGTTGGGGATGTAACTTCAGCAATTCACAGGCTTGAAATTGATTCATACCTGGGGATACGTGGTCCGTTAGGCAATGGTTTTCCAATAGAAGAATTAAAGGGGAAAGACATTTTATTTATTGCGGGAGGGCTTGGATTAGCGCCCTTGCGGTCGATGATTTATTATGTGCTTGAAAAAAGGCATGATTTCGGGAGAGTAATTATTCTCTATGGAACAAAAACCCCTGAAGAAGTACTGTTCAGGGATGAGCTGGAAACATGGAATAAAACAGAGGGCTTAGAATTGACCATTACAACAAGTCGGCCTGATAAAAACTGGTCAGGAAAAACGGGCGTCGTTACCAGACTTATTCCGTTTCTCAAACTGGATCCTCAGGATACATATGCATTAGTGGTGGGGCCACCTGTAATGTATAAATATGCTTTACTCGAACTTCAGGAAAAACGGATTCCGGCAACCAATATAATACTGTCACTGGAGAGGCGTATGAAATGCGGCGTTGGAAAGTGTGGCCATTGTCAGGTCAACGGTGTATATGTATGTCTTGATGGACCTAAATTTAGCTATCAGACGTTAAAATTTCTTCCGGAAGCGCTATGAACAAAAAAAGAGTTGCCTTTTTTTCATTTACCAGTTGCGAGGGGTGTCAGTTAACCGTTTTGGCATTAGAAGAACAGCTTTTCGATCTTGTTAATCTGGTTGATATTGTAACGTTCAGAGAGGCCATGAGTGAAAAATCTGATGAATATGATTTGGTGTTTGTTGAAGGTAGTATAACCAGAAATTCAGAGATTGAGCAGGTTAAAAAGATACGTGATACGGCGAAGATTGTTGTTGCTTTAGGGGCTTGTGCAACGATCGGTGGCATTAATTGTTTAAAAAACCATTATGAAATGGATGACGTGAAAAAAATCGTTTACGGGAATATGGCGAATAATTTTGATACCATACCGGCACGGCCAATTGAAGCAGTCATAAAGATTGATTATACCATACACGGCTGCCCTATAGACAAGGATGAATTTGTAGAAGTGGTAAAGGCGATTCTTCAGGAAAGAAAGCCCCGTATACCAGGCTATCCTGTATGTGTGGAATGCCAGATGAAGGAAAACGTGTGTCTCTTTGAAAAAGGCATGATTTGTTTGGGCCCTGTAACAAGAGCTGGTTGCAAGGCTATATGTCCTACATACAATGATGGATGTGTGGGATGCCGCGGGCTGATAGATGATCCCAATATGTCTTCACATAAGAATTTATTAACGGAAAACGGATTAACCATCGATGAGGCTGTTGCAGAATATCGGTTATTTGGAAGTTACAACGGATGTTCACCCCTGCCAAAACGCATAAGTGCTTAATACATAGTTTGTTAAGGCTGTATTTTTAATAAATATGTAGTCACTAATATATTGTTATTATACGACAATATACTTGACGGATAATGGTTGTTATCTGTACAATGGTGGACATGCATATTGTAGAGAACAAGTCAAAATCCGGTAAAAAAATCTATCGATCTACCCTTCTGCGGGAATCGTACCGTGAGGATGGGAAGGTCAAGAAA
>NZ_CAADGZ010000155.1:0-6826 GCF_900696675.1 uncultured Candidatus Kuenenia sp.
CGGAGAAAGGCCAGAAGTTCTCTTGTTCACTGATGACCGCTTCAGCCCTTGATATTAAAGCACTTACGGAAATGGCGGCATGAAAAACACGCATAAAAAACAAGAAATTGATGGATAGTAGTACAACGTGCCGCATATTCATGCCGAATATCAGGGACAAGTAGCGGTCTATTCGATTCATGATGGAACGGTCTTGGCTGGTGAGCTTCCGCCATAGAAGCACAAGTTAGTCGTCGCATGGATTGAAATACATCAGGATGATTTACTTGCTGGCTGGCAATTGGCAGTTAATGGTAAAAAAACGTTTCCAATTCGAGGACTTGACCAATGAACATTGTAGGAATTGTTCCCAAAGACAATTATTACACACTGTACGTCAAAGCAGAAGATGGAGGAGCAGGTTTATTTGACGTAAAACCTTACTTGGAATCAGAGGCCTTCGCGCCACTAAACGACAGAGTTGAATTCGAACGAGTTCACAACAGGGGGTACTTTGTCGAATGGGACTGCGGAGCGGACCTTTCTGCATATACGACACAGGCGCAATGGAAAACATTGTCAACAGAAAACGCTCTACAAGGCGCTACACCAGCCGGCGCCAAAAAGCGGCGCGGTTGAGCTCAGTCGTTAAACTGCTGAAAATATGGGAATACGTTGATGCCTCCAAAGGTAAGGGAACTGATTGCTGAATTAGAAAAGGAAGGCTTCGTAAATAGAGGTGGTAAAGGCAGCCATAGGAATTTTTTTCACTCAAACGTGCCTAAACCTATTACAATTTCAGGCAAACCTGATGACGATGAAAAGCAATATCAGGTGCGAGCAGTACGCTTGGCACTGGAGGAGTTAAAAAAATGAAAGACAGCGCAAAATACGCGAAAATCGTCGAATGGTCCGAAGAAGATCAGTGTTATATAGGGAGTGCGCCGGGACTGATTTATGGAGGTTGTCACGGCGATGACGAGCAACGGGTCTTTGAAGAACTTTGTCAGATTGTTGAGGAAGCCATCGAACTGTATCGGAAAGAAGGAATACCTTTGCCTCCTGCTACTTCCAGCCGTGACTTCGCAAACCGTATGCAAAGCATCGCATAACACGGCGCTCCACCGGAAGGCGGCGAAGTAGTTGCTGGTGAGCTTTGACATTAGGGGGTTTTCGTATAATGACGGTGCAACATAACACGGGTGGGTACATTCCCGATTTTTTGTAAAAAAGCAATTAAGGGGTAATAGTAACTCAAGCTTCCAGATCGAGTTACAAATATCACAAGCAGGATGCTTGTGGTACAGTACTAGTGTGCCGACAGGCAGGTGTAAAGAGTTACAAAAAATCGGGAATGTTCCTGTTTTGAGAATTGCAAAGCAATGAATAAAGCCTGTTTGTCCCGTAATGCGCCACATATAAAAACACATATTCTCTGATAAATATCCTTAAATCCCAACCCTCATAATGATTCTTTTCAAATGCTTCTAGTAATTTTTCTGAATCTTCAATACCAAGTCCTTCGTCAACCGTGTAATAATAATTTAACGCAAGATCCCATTCAGGATTCTTATAGTAGGTAATGCCAAAGGTATTATTTTCTTTGGTTACTGGTGCATACTTGCAGAGATCAAATGTGCCGAATCCTATCGAATGTACAAATTCTTTATTTTCCTCCAAAAATTGTATTGTTTGTTGTGCGTCTTCATAGGACTCTCCCGGAAAACCGAAAAAGCCCATTACATGATTCCATATGCCGGCATTAGAAGAGATTTTAAGCATTTTGCGCATAATATTTGTAGTTGTTGACTTATCCATTCGTTTTAATATCCGTTCACTTCCTGACTCAAAGCCTAAATGCAAATACTTGCAACCGGCATTTGCAGCAGTTTCCCAGATTTCTTCATTTGTTAAACTATTTTCAAATCTTAAATGGGTCATCCATGCAATGTTCATGTTGTTTTTTATCAATGCATAAGAGAGTTTTTTAAATAAAGCCGGAGGGTATGATTCGTCGGGAAAGTGAAAATTATGTGTGTGATACTTGTTTTGAAGATAATGGATATCATCAATAATCTGGCTGATCTTTTTTGCCCTGTAGCCGGCGGTATACCCCTCTCCATGATCACAGAATTTACAACGCCCCCAATAACAGCCCCTTGTGGCAATGTAAGGGAGGATTAATTCTGGGACAAAATATTTTTCTAATGGCAAACCATCGAAATCAGGAACAGGCAGTCTTGTTACATCTTCTGCCATTATTAATGGAGAAGTATGTATGCCTGACGCATCTCTGAATATTACGTTTGGAACGGTTGCAAGATTTCGTGTAGTACCGAGTGTCTCAACAAGCTTAAGCAACGCGGTTTCTCCTTCAAAGACTATGGCACTATCGAAAACAGCAAACAGATCAGGCTTTTCCGGCAATATGTCACGAAGCCGCGTTATCGTATTTCCGCCGATGGTGATGTGAATATGTGGAAAATCTTCTTTGATAAGTGAACAAAAAGTCAATGAAGATATAAGCTGTTGCTTGAGAACGATTGAAATTCCAATAATGTCCGGATTTTCTGCGTGTATAGACGGTTGCAAAATCTGCTTATAAACATCCCTGTAAACGTTTACCTGAGCATCTTTTATTGCTTTCAGAAGCTCTGAGGATATAAAAGTGTTATAGGGCAGCGTTGTTTCCATTGGTGGCAGGCGAATAATTGCAGGGGCGTATACAAGTGAGATGAAGGAGGTTACTTCATGGAAAATATTGATAGCCCATTCAAGTTTTTTTATATCGAAAAAGTCCGGAGAAGTTACGATCTTTTTTGCTTCTTCAGCATGTTGCGACAATTCTTTAATACGGGCTTTTGTACAACCGGTTAATGCATGTTTAAGTGATCTGTCATTATCGTCCAATCCTAACAGCGCCGATTTATTTTTCAATCTTTCTAATTGTTTCGGCGCCTTTTCAAAAATAAGTTGAAGACCGTTACTGCTGAAAAACCAGTCATACATCTCAAGATTTACATCTTTTTGAACGACAAGATGGCCTGCAGACCGCAAAACAGCAGTAAGAGAGGGAAGGCTTAAATATGGTTCAGAAGGAAACCAATCCGGTGGAAACAGCAACATTATTTTCTTTGTGCGATGGCAGGCATTTTTATCGTCAATGGTATATAATGACATTTTATGCAAGAAGTATAGTTAAACGCATCTGTTTTTAGAGAAATCTAATATAACATCTTAATAGCGGTATGATGGGTGACACGGCCAAACTTTTTTGTTAGTGAAATTCCGCAGGAGGCGGAATTCAGGCAATATACTTATGATGCAAGGTCTAAGGACATCCGTTTCTGCTATAGCACTCGCCTTTGAGTACTGCTATATAGGGTAAATTTCTATATTTGTTATTGTAATCGAGACCATAACCAACAACGAAATCATCTCCAACATTAAAACAACAATAATCAGGTTTAATTTTATTTTGACGTCTTCCGCTACGGCTTAAAAGCACACAGCTTTTCAAGGAAGCAGGGGCATATTTTTTAATATCTGCTAAAACTTTTTTCAACGTATTTCCCGTATCAACAATGTCATCTATTACTAAAACATGTTTGCCTTCAATATCAATTTTAAAATTATGTATAATATTAACCTCCCCTTTCGATATAGTCGAATCACCATAACTTGAGGCGTCTATGGTGTCCAATCTTATTGAAAAAGGAATATGGCGAATCAAATCTGCAAGAAATACGAGACTTCCGTTAAGTATTGCAATAATCGTCCATTCTTTATTTTGATAAGTATTAATCAAAGTACTTGATAATTCGATTAATTTATCCTTAATTTGTTTCTCGCTGATTACGACCCGTGCAACATCCTTTTCCACGTCATTTATCCTCCACACACTCGTTGAATAAACAGATAATTAAATAAACGGTTTATAAATGTAATACTATCGTATTATTCTGTAAAAAATTCTTTTTTGTAGGGGGTTTTGCATCTCCTCCTTGTGAAGGAGGGTAAAGAGGAGTGGTTCTCTTTCGTTGCGATTTTGCTGTGCTTTGAGATTAATCTCTATTCCTTCTTTCCTGAGTAAACTGTTGTAAAATAAACCTTTCACTGGTTGCCTCTTCAACCATTCCAAGTTTATCATAAATTACATGCAGAACACTATGTGCTTTTTCTGCTTTCGGATTCAGCATTATTGTTTTTTTTAACGCAGCAATTGCTTCATCATACATATTATTTTTGTAATAGCAGACGCCCAGGAAATAGTGTCCGTCTTCCAGTTCCGGATTAAGCGCTATTGCTTTTTTACATGCCAAAAGAGCTTCATCATGATTTTCCATCAGACTATAGGCAACCGATAAGTAAAGGTGTGCCTCCGCTTCTTTTTTGACGTCTTTTTTAGAGGAAAATAAATCAATAGCCGTTTTATATTCTTGTATCGCCTCCATGGTCATTTGCTTTGCCATATATGCAAACGCAATGTTATAGCGGACCTTTGGCTCTTCAGGATTAAGTTCAATAGCGCGTTTTAGTTCTGTTAGCGACTCGTCTATCATCCCTTTTGTGTAATAGGCTACGCCTAAACCATAATGGGCATCATAGTGATTCTTATTTATTTCCAATGCCTTTTTAAATGCGTCAATTGCTTCATCGTATTTTTTTTGTTCAAAAAAAGAAAGCCCTTTTTTATTAAACGAGTCAGCTTTATTGCCGCAACCGATAATTAAAATACAAAAGAGTAATGATAGGTATGATAATTTACGTATAAACATGATGTGGTTTTAGGGTGCCAGAGAATAGGGGACGTTTTAAAAAACAGCATATAAAAGTTTTTTATAGAAAAAAATATTTTAACCTCAAGACGCTATATTTTAAAGGATATATTTTTTATTGTGAAAACTAGCAAGAAAAAATAAATCTACGATTGATTAGAGAGAAGAAGAAATCCATGTTATTTACAAAACAATGCACATACAATAAACACATTTGGAGAGGTAATTGTATGAAGAGATAGGAAGGGGTGTATTGTCTTACAAATAAGGTATTAACGAGAAGAAACCATACAAAGGGTGAGGAAAGTTACTGACATATTATCCACAATTGATTTCCCGCTTTGAGAGGGTAGAGAACAGGAACTGTGCGCGGGATAATTTGCGGAGCGACTTGGAGGGGTAAATGGATATCGCGAAGGCAAAGCAGCGATAATATGATGTACTGATACGACTTATGGAACCTCAAATACAACGGCGATAAAAAAGTGTGGTGAGGAAGTGAGAGAAAAAAAATTATTTCCATCTTTTTGAAGTAGCGGGCATTTTGTTTAACTATGTGATACCTGCAAGGGTTGCATTCGTTTCAGTGGTATGCCAAAAATTTTGGGTAAAAAAAGCACCGGTTTTTTTTTGACACATAAAAACTCTTTTGATACTATCTCAATCCTTCGCGTACGATTGCGTATTCACAATCCAACCAAAACAAGCAACAAGAAATTAGGAATCACAATGGAACCTTGTTCAAAAATATGGGATGATATTCTTGAGAATGTCAGAGAGAAATTAGGCCCATTACGATTCAATCTGTGGTTCAAAAATACCCGTCTTGAGTCAATAGGTGATGCTTACGCAAGCATTGCCGTTCCTAACGTATTTACCCAGATGTGGCTGCAGGAGAATTTTTCCGGTTTGTTGAAAGAGGACATAGGGCGGTTTCTGAAGAGGAGCGACCTTGATGTACGGTTTATACTGGACAACAAGCAGGAGAAAGAGATCGTATTGCCGGAAAAGCCTGATGTTGTTGTTGATGAGAAGGGTGCGTATACGGGGAGGAAGGCGCTGGGGTTAAACAAGGGTTTGTTGCTGGAGGATTTTGTGATAGGCCCCAATAACCGGCTTGCATATACGGCGGCCCTTGAAATGATAAAGGAGGAGTATCCGCCCTTTAATCCCCTTTTTATTCATGGGAATGTAGGGGTGGGGAAGACGCATCTGCTTGTGGGGATATGGAATCGGGTCAGGAAAGAGCAGACGGTGAATGCGGTGTATATGTCTGCGGAGAAGTGGACGAATGAGTTTATCTATGCGTTGCAGAAAGGGAAGATGGAGTCATTTAGGCAGAGATACAGGAATGTGGACGTATTTCTGATAGATGACGTTCATTTTTTATCCAACAAGCAGGGAGTGCAGGAGGAGTTTTTGCATACGTTTAATGCGTTGTATGATTCGTCAAAGCGGATAATATTTGCGAGCGATGCCCATCCGAAGCAGATAAGCCAGTTGAAGGAGAATTTGGCGAGCCGGTTTATGTCAGGGATGGTGGCGCGTATAGAGAGGCCGGAGTATGCGACGAGGTTGTTGATATTAAGGACGAAGGCGTCGAAGTACGATGTGTATTTTCCGGAGGAGGCGCTGGAGTATATTGCGGAGAAGTTTGATGATAGTGTAAGAGAGGTGGAGAGCGCCTTGGTGACGTTGACGGCACATGCCAGGTTTAATGACAGGAAGATAGACATTGCGTTTGTCAAAGATGTGTTGAAGGAGTTCTTTTACGGCGACGACAAGGTAGTGAAGGTGGAGGAGATAGAGGGTGCGGTGTTGCGGCATTTTAACATAAGCCGCAGTGACCTTCATTCGAGCCGGAAGGCGAAGACGGTATCGTTTCCGCGTCAGATATGCATGTATTTAATAAAAAATCAGTTGGATTGGTCGTATCAGCAAATAGGGAATTATTTTGGCAACAAGAAACATACGACAGTGATATTTGCGATAAAAAAAATAAACGAAGAATTGAAAAAAGATGACCAGTTTAAATCGTTCCTCGATATACTTATGGAAAAAATTAAAAA
>NZ_CAADGZ010000156.1:0-6713 GCF_900696675.1 uncultured Candidatus Kuenenia sp.
CACCACATGTCATGAAACGTCTTGAACATGTATTGGATGAATCTTGTGATTCGCTTAAAAGAGGGTCAGTTGTTGTTGTAGAAGAGACACGACATCGTATCCGTAAATTACCCATAAAGACCGAAGAGGATTGGCGATAACAATGAAACCAATTATTTCTGTGGAGATCGGATTTTAGAAATGGTTTGGACACAGATGAACACTGATGGACACGGATTATCGGCATATTAAATTTAAAGATCTGACCGAGAAGATTATCGAAATCTTTTATAAAGTTTATAATAAACTGGATTACGGTTTTCTGGAAAAGGTTTATGAAAATGCAATGATGATAAAATTCAAAAAAGAAGGCATTCACGCTGTATCACAATAATTATTTGTTGTTCTTGTAAATTTAGAAACCGTTCAGGATTACTGTCAAGCTATAGGACACAGATAAACGCAGATGGACACGGAGAAAGTATTTAAATGCACCTGTGAAAGATGGGATTTAGAGATTTGTCCCTTGGTTTTTGCATGTGCCTCTCTGGTCATGTGGTACACACTATGAAGAAAGGAAACGCAACCAATCTTCCCCTTTTGCCGTTGATTTCACATAATGATTTTGTTACTTTTGTGTTATGTATAAATCTTACGACCTTATAAAAAACCCTGAACCCAAAATCGGCGAAGAAGAGGCCCATAGAGTTCATTGAATCATTTAAGGGCGATATTGCTACGAAAACTGACCTTCAATTGCTAAAGATAGACATCGAAGGTAAGCTTGACAAACTCTATACAAAGATTGAATGGGTAAAGGGCGAGCTTGAGGGTAAAATCTAAAATTCCAGGCTTGATTTAATGGACAAAATCGGGGCGGCAAAGATAGATATGCTCAAATGGCTTTTTGGTTTCTGGATTACACTTATAGGAACTATTATTGCCCTATGGTTATCCAAATAGCATCCTGCCTGAATTTTTTTTGAGAAAATAACTAATAATGCCAACAGTTCTTAACATAGCGCCAAGCGCCTAAAAATCTGCCATAGTCAGAACTCTTACCGATGCACATTGCATGTTACTTTAAGATACGGAGGTTTTTATGCCCATTATAAACACCCTTGAGATTTACGAAGACTTAAAATCACAATTCAAAGAAGATGAGGCGCGCACTTTGACAAAGGCATTAGAAAAATCTTTGGAGGAATACCAAAAGAAGCAGGAAAGTTTTTTGGCAACAAAGGATGATATTGCTAAACTTCGTGAAGAGCTGAAAGACGATATAAATAGCTTAAGTTTAATAACAAAAAATGATATTGCCAATTTGCGAAGTGAACTGAAGGATGATATTGCCAATTTGCGAAGTGAACTGAAGGACGATATTACCAATTTGCGAAGTGAACAGAAGGATGATATTACCAAATTCCAAATAGAAACGAAAAACGATATGACTAAACTTCGTGAAGAGCTGAAAGAAGATATTAATAAGGTAAGAAATGATCTTGCTAATGCAAAGGCCGAAATTATCAAGTGGTTATTTATATTCCTGATAGGTCAGGGAGCGACAATTATTAGTATTTTGAAGTTTATAAAGTGAAAATAAGGAGGTTCGCCATGACACCGGTTCTGGAAAATAAAAAGTACACCTATGAAGATTATTTGAAAATTTCTGATGATAAAAGGTACGAACTGATTGATGGAGAATTAATTATAACACCATTTCCGAGCACGAGGCATCAAAGGATTTCGAGGAAGATTGAATTTGTTATTGAGAAATTTGTAGCAGATAATAATCTGGGGGAGGTCTTTGATGCTCCCTATGATGTTTATCTTGATGAAGAAAATGTTGTTCAGTCGGATATCCTATTTGTTTCAAGAGACAGGTTGAGTATCATTGGTGAAAAGAATATCCAGGGATCACCTGACATGGTAATTAAGATAGTTTCTGAAAATAGCGCATATAGAGATATTGTGCAAAAGAAAAATCTTTATGCGAGATTTGGTGTAAAGGAATACTGGATCGTGATACCGGAGACCTAAGAGATAGAAATCTATATGCTGGAAGAAAACCATTACCGGTTGTATAAGACATACGGGAAAAACGAATCTCTTGAATCGCCTGTGCTAAAGGGCTTAAGAATGGAGTTAAATAATATACTTTAGAAACAAGCATATGACCAGTTGGTAGGCTAGCGTTAAAACCTCCAGCCCCCCCAATCGTCGCCAGGTATATTTGTTACCAAACCAATTCCCTCTCTTTTGTTTTTTTCTTGCTTCAAGGTAATTAATTATATAAAATCTTCAAATTATGCAAAAAAGCAAATATACCTATTTTACTGAAATACCAACAGGCTTGTTTTACGGCATTTCGATAAAAAATACAGTGTTTTTATTCTTTTTTTCTGTAGTTTACAGCGGTAGTAAATTTTTTGGGTATGTAGCAAATTTTTGACTTTGTTGTGTTTGCGGTTTTTGCGCCAGTAGCTCAGATGGATAGAGCATCGGATTTCTAATCCGGCGGCCGAGGGTTCGAATCCTTCCTGGCGCGCCATATTCATTTCAGCTAAGCCTTATATACATTTGTGGTGAGCGTAGCTCAGTTGGTTAGAGCATTAGACTGTGGCTCTAAGGGTCGCGGGTTCGAATCCCGTCGCTCACCCCATTTTTTTTCAATTCCTGATTGATACATTCTTTCGTTATTCTTTAATGATAAACGGACCAGTGTTTTAAATACATTAAGTGTCTATTAGCAGTTTAGGATGCCATATTTATTTGGTGATAGAATTTTTGCGGAGTGAAATCAGGTTGACATTTGTCCTATCTTCTATATAATTGGGACTTTATTTTATTGTCCAATTTTGATGTATGAACGACTGCGCCGACATTGCGTTTTTTTTGCGCTCGTAGCTCAATTGGATAGAGTGGTGGACTTCGAATCCAAAGGTTGCAGGTTCAAGTCCTGCCGGGCGCGCCATTCTTAAATTTTTTCAATAAATAACCTTTTGCGCCCTTAGCTCAGATGGTAGAGCAACTGACTCTTAATCAGTGGGTCGGAGGTTCGATCCCTCCAGGGCGCACCAATAAGATTGTCGTTTTTAGTACGTCGGGCATATCGTTTAATTGAAATTAAAACAGTGCCATTACGATGAGGGCATTGAAAACTCAATACCTTGCAAATGTAAGATTAAAACTGCTCAGTCGTTGTTTATGATGGAAGACAATAGGTCTCTGTTTTAGTAAAACGCGATACTGGCTTAGCAAAATTGCAAGAAGTATTTAAACGTAATTGCTGTTTATTCGGTTGATATATTTTTATGCCGCAATTGTAATTTTAATTGAGAAATTTTATTTCTTGATTTTAAACAGAGGTCTGCGAGGGTGGCGGAACTGGCAGACGCGCAAGACTTAGGATCTTGTACCTTAACGGTGTGGGGGTTCGATTCCCCCCCCTCGCATAAATATGCGAATATAAAAAGCGGGTGTAGCTCAGTGGTAGAGCATCACGTTGCCAACGTGAATGTCGTGGGTTCGAGCCCCATCACCCGCTCCAATTTTTTAGCAAGTGTTAGAATACGGAATGATGAATCATGAATATAACAATTGAAAATGCAGGGCCTTGTAAGAAACTTTTAAAGTTTGAAATTCCCAAAGAAGCAATAGAAAGCGAATTAGAGAAAAAGACGTTGGAAGCCTGTAGTACTGTACAGCTTCCAGGTTTTCGAAAAGGACACGTACCCAGAAAACTGGTTGAGAAACGATTCGAAACCCAAATCAAAGAAGATGTGAAGCAATCCCTCATAAGCGAATCGTATGAAAAGGCATTAGAAGAAAACAAAATCGAACCTGTAGGCGAACCTAAATTTGACCCTGAGTTCGGAAATTTGAATCTTGAAATCGGGAAACCGCTCACCTTTGACGTTACGCTTGAAGTTTTGCCTGTATTTGAAGTAGGCCAATATAAAGGTTTACAGTTAAAGAAGAAGGCGATCGATGTGTCTGAAGAAGAAATTGATAAGCTCCTAAAAGAATTGGCGCTGCAAAAAGCGCAATTTACTGTTGTGAGTGGTGGAGGTATAGAAGAAAAGGATCTTATTATTTGTGACTGCAAAGTTGAAGTAAATGGTATAACTGTTTTTGAAGACAATGACATAGAAGTCAGTGTTGTAGACGGAAGCAAAATTGCTCATACGGAAATCCCTGAGTTGGTAAAATATTTAAAAGGAAATACAACTGGTGCCACATGTACGATTAATGTTGTATTATCTGATACGTTCAATATAAAAGAATATCGTGGAAAAGAAGCAAGTATAAAACTTGTGGTTAATGAGATAAAACGTTTAAGCCCTCCGGAAATAGATGAGGATCTTGCCAAAACCTTAAATTTTAAATCACTGGAAGACTTAAAATTAAATGCCAGAAAGCGCCTGGAAATAAATAAGAATATCTGGGCAGAAAACGATTTGAGGACGCAGATTCTTGATACACTTTTGGCTCAAACACAATTTGATCTGCCGAAGGACTTTATTAACAAACATGCAGAAGAAAGGGTATATAAGCATCAGCTTGATTTGGTAAAAAGAGGCGTTCCGTTTGAAGAGGTTCAAAAACAAACTGAATCAATGAAAAGCGTTTCAGAAGAATCCATAGTGAAAGAATTAAAGGCATCGCTTATAATTGAGTATATTGCGAAAAAAGAAAAAATATTTGTAACTGAAAACGAAGTTGAACAACGAATAGTGGAAATTGCATATTCTTATAACACAGATAAAAAAGTTGTTCGAAAACAACTGGAAACACAGGGAAACTTATCTTATTTACGGAACGAAATGCGGGAAGATAAGACATTGGCTTTTTTGTTAAAGGAAGCAAAAATTGAACAGGAAGCAGCGAAATAATTTCTGATTTATTAACCTAAAGGAGTTTTTGTGTATAAAGATTATTTGTCGCGTTTAGAAAATGGTGCGTTCCCGGATGTTTCTCCACAAATGAAACAAGGGGCGCTTTTTGTTCCGTATGTTGTGGAAAAAACGGGGCATGGAGAAAGACATTATGATATTTTCTCGCGGTTACTTAAAGATCGTATAATTTTTATCGGATCAGCCATCGAAGATACGTTAACAAATTTAGTTATAGCACAGATACTCTTTCTTCAGAATGAAAACAAAAATCAGGATATTAATATTTACATTAACTCGCCCGGAGGATCCATAACTGCAGGTTTAGCCATTTACGACACGATGCAATTTGTACAATGCGATGTTGCTACTTTCTGTATTGGGCAGGCATACAGCATGGCTGCTATTCTCCTTGCAGGTGGCACAAAAAACAAAAGATTTGGTCTCCCCCATACACGTATCATGTTGCACCAACCTTGGGGAGGAATGCGGGGTACTGCGACTGACATTAGCATCCAGGCGGAAGAAATTCTGAAAATGAAAAAGTGTTTAAACGAAATCCTTGTAAAACATACAGGACAGCCTTTGGAACGTATAGAGGCAGATGTTGACCGCGACTTTTACATGTCATCACATGATGCAAAAGAATATGGTTTGATTGATGAAGTAATTGAATCGCTACGAGATAAGAAGGAGAAGGAATAAGTATTTTGCAATGCAGAAATATTTTGACAAAACACAAGTATAGATCGTGACTTTTATTTTTAAGTTTTTTTAAAGGAGGAATGTTGATGCATAGAGTGCAAAAACGCGTAATGGTCGTTTTGTTAATGTTTGCAGTAGCCTTTATCGTAGGTCAGAGTAACGTTAGTTTTGCAAAGGCGAAGCTGCAAGGGCATGTAAATATTAATACGGCAACTGAGGCACAATTGGCAATGTTGCCGGGCATTGGTGAAAAACTGGCAAAAGAAATAGTTGCGCATAGAACAAAAATAGGACCTTTCAAAACAACTGGAGATATTATAAAAGTAAAAGGACTAAAAGATAAAAAGTTTGAAAAATTTAAAGATTTTATAATTTTGGAAGGTGAAACAACGATAGAAGAGATAAAAGAAAAGAAGTGATTGCCTTTTAAAGAATAAATACAATACGAATCTTAGATAGTAAGAAAAGAAGGGGCGTCCAAAACAGGCGTCCCTTCTTTGTTTTAAAGTGTAAGGTTGTTGTAATTAACAAATAGTCGTAACTATTCAGCGTAATCTATTAAACTACCGAAGCACAACTCGTTCTCAAACCTTGTACTGAACATAGTGAAGTATCTGATTGGGTACGTAATGGCAATGGAAACTTCATTCGTTGGTTCAGGTTTGTAACCTGAACCAAACGTTTTATCCCTTCAATCCAATCTTCTATCAGCAGAACAAATGACAAGTAAATTCCAAATTCCAACCAGTCATCATGTTGCATTTGCAACACCCGGAAACGATGAAAATGGTCTTATAACCATATCATATTGTGGTACATATACTTGAGCTATTTTTTGTAGTCTTACTTTCAGAACTCCTGATCTGGTGGAATTTAATTTGATACCAAATTAAACACAAGACGCAAATTTGTGACTGGCAAGACGCGTGTATCTCCCGCCCCAGTCTCCACGTTCCAGCGGAGGGAGTAAAAACAGGGGTCATGCCATTTTCCATCCAGCAATGGGGATGCCTTCTATTGAATCCTTACCTATCTCACTGTAATTAATAAGCTTAGCTACTTTTTGATAAAAAAGGCACTTCAGGAGTTCTGACTTTTGAGTCGGAAACATCTGGCATTTCAGTTTCTGTACCG
>NZ_CAADGZ010000157.1:0-6685 GCF_900696675.1 uncultured Candidatus Kuenenia sp.
AGTCATTTTCGTAAACAGCAGTAAGAGCGATTCCGTACTTGGAGGGGTATTCAAAACGTGAAAATGTAGATATTTTTGCGACCGGAGATATTTTGTCCTTGACAAAAGCCTTCTAATGAGTGAACCCGCGAATGTAGTTTCCAGTGCCATTACGTACCCAATCAGATACTTCACTATGTTCAGTACAAGGTTTGAGAACGAGTTGTGCTTCGGTAGTTTAATAGATTACGCTGAATAGTTACAAGAAATTACTGCTAAGGTACTAATTATTCATCTCTCAAAAAACGTAATAGTTTAGCTTTTTTAAAAAGATTTGCCAGGCATATAGATTACCGTGTACGTGGTAAAAGGTTTGCTTCCTTAAAACACAACTCCGGCCCCTCTTTTTGCAACTCCCCATTTACCGCAAGGTTTTGACAGATTCCGTCGGAATTAAATAAAAAAGGCATACACAATAGTCCGTAAATGTGCAATATAATTTAACTGAATAAAAGCACATATATTAGCTCCGCAAATCTTTCACGACATTGAAATAAAAAAACGCACCATTTCCGGCTAATTTGGTTAAATTGGGCCGGGACCGCCAAAAATGCCAGGTATTTTCTTTATTACAGCCAAAAAATTTCCTTTTTCGAAAAGTCTTGCCCTTGCGAAATTTCTTAATTTTAAGCACGGTATGAGTGCTTACCTTTCTAAAATTCAATTCATTTGACTACACATGCTGCTTTACGATTAAAATAATAATATTACGGTTTACTAAAACATTTTTAAGCCGGTCCCGGCGTATTATTAGTTCCAAAAAACATTCACCATGAACAAAGTATTCATAATAAATAATTTAGATGTGTAAAGTTATTCGCACATAGCATGCCTAAAAATATTTGTCGGAAAAAGTATTTCATAACTATTTAATAATAGGAAATGTACAGCTTTTATAGATTGTGTGGATGGTGTTTTTGATATCTTTGGTTGCTTCAGAAAACGGTTGATTTAAACCATGAGTGTTATAATTGGGTAAGGTGGAATGGGCCGAACTATTACAAAAAATGGAAAATCCTTGCTTTACTATTTAACCAGCAGCAACATAACATCCATCACATTTGTTTTCGTAGGACCCGTAACAATGAGCTCATTTGTCTCTTTGAAAAAAGAGAATGAATCGTTATTAAGAAGATATTTTTCCGGATGTAATTTTTTACTCTTTGCATTTATAATGGTAGTGCCATCTACCATTGCCCCTGCGGCTTCAGTGTTGCCATCCATTCCATCCGTTCCCGCGCTTAATATTAAGGTATCCGCTAATCCATCAATTTCTATTGCCGCAGACAAGGAAAATTCCTGACTCCTTCCGCCTAAACCATTGCCTTTTACTGTTACGGTAGACTCCCCGCCTGCGATAATACACGCAGGGCGCTCGGCAGGGCAGCCGGAAGCATGAATTTCCCGCGCAATTGCGCCAAAAACCTTGGCTATTTCCCTGGCCTCGCCTTTTATACAGGAAGATAAAATAAGCGTATTATACCCCAGTTGTCCTCCTTTTTCCTTCGACGCAGCCAGTGCCGTGCGATTATTGCCGATGATAATATTGCTTACCCTGTCAAATATTTTATCGCCGGGCTTCGGCGTTTCTTCCACGTAGCCGTGGATCCCGTTTTGAATGTGTTGCTGTATGGAAACGGGAATCTTATGATGTAAATTATACTTGTTCAATATCCATTCACAGTCCTGAAAAGTACTGGGGTCCGGCGAGGTCGCTCCGGAAGCGATCGTTTCTAAAGGATCATTTATTACATCTGACAATATAACAGATATCATCTCCGCCTTGCACAAGCCTGCAAAACGTCCCCCCTTTACAAGAGAAAGATGTTTACGGATGGCATTCATTTCATCAATAGTAGCGCCGCATTTCAATAACGAAGCAGTAATTTCCTTGATTTCTTCAAGGGAAATCCCTGCATAAGGCAATTCAAACAGCGCTGATCCGCCGCCGGAAATCAAACAAAACACCAGGTCATCTTCATTTGCCTCTTTTGCAATATCGATGATTTCTTTTGTGCCATTAATGCCTGAAGAATCTGGAATAGGATGTCCTGCGGGATTAAGTTTGACATATTTACAAGGTGTAGTATAACCATAACGAACATTTACAATGCCCTTTTTTATCTTATCCCCCAGCAGTTTTTCCACTGCCGCAGCCATAAACCCGCTCACCTTTCCAAACCCTGTAAGATAAATATTATTATATTTGCCAAGGTCGTACGTTTTTCCTCCAATAGTTAGACTATTCTCCTTTACCGCCATGTATTTTCGTATGCATGTATCGGCTTCGACAGCATGTAAACCAGCAAAATAAATTTGCAACGCATCTTTTCTTAATGATTCTGCGGTATTCATAATCGTCTCCTCTAATAAATACATTTTGCAAAACATATCCCTGCGTTAATGCCTGCTAATGAAACCATTTTACCGGCAATCAACGGATTTTTTTGCTTTCAGAAAAAATAACATATTGATTTAAATGTCTATTGTCAATATTATTATACATAGCACTTTCACCCGAAAAGCACTAAAGCATCATTCCCGCGAAAAACGGGGGGATACGTTTTTTCGTAAATGAATAGCTGTTTCTCTGCATGGGCGAAGCATTTGCCGCCGAAAACATAAGGCTCTACCGGTATGCAACATCAGTAAACGCCTCGCGCCGCCACGTGGTGTGGTCGCAAACAAAGTTGCCGAAATACTAAAGTAGAGTATTTACAATAAAATCCGTAAACCAGGAGAACCGAGAATGTCCAATGAACTTTCCGCGATAAATCATACTATTATGGAGCATACCGAGCTGGAACACTTAGTTAATACAGAGCAATACGATAAACTTGAAGAGCAATGGCTAGGCATTGTAGAATCGGAAATTGATGACAAAAAACCGCTCTTGCATATTATCAATTTACTTATAAGACAGGAAAAGAAATTTGCACATGATTTTCTCATTATGTTGGAATCTTACTATAACGAGAAAAATGCGTATAATGATCTATTGGAAGTTTTGAAATATATATTGAAATATTTTCCGAAGGAAAAAGGACTTGCTCCAAAATTTGCCGCTTGTTACGCCAATATCTACAAAGAAAAACCCTATGCAAGCCTATTCATTAGTAAATCCAGTATAGAAACATCCCCGGAGACTGCCGCATCTCTCAAAATGCTGGAAAAGTATTTTATGTTTGAACAAGGGGATTACGTATATCATAAGAGTTGGGGAGTTGGCAAAGTAGTTTCTTTTGATCCTGAGGGAGAGAAGATTTATATTGATTTTGAGAAGAAAAACAACCATGGAATTGCCTTAGAGATTGCTTCTGATATTTTACAAAAACTGGAAAAGGATAGTTTGCGGGCAATGGTGTATTGCCAAAAAGACATTTTGAACAAAATGATTGATGAAGATCCTGTGGGTTTGATCAGGCTTACCTTAAAACATTTTCATGGCAAGGCTACGTTAAACAATATAAAAGAACAACTCCTTGCAGGACTCTTGCCGCCATCCGCATGGAGCAAATGGTGGACAAAGACGAAAAAACTGATACTAAAAGACCCGTACCTCCAGTTTACCGAAGGCTCGCCAACCACTGCCCTTCTGGAAATCAGGACAAAACCATTGACGCCGCATCAGGAAATTATTAATACGCTCACTCAATCCGGGGAAATTTACAAAGAAATCGAGTCAGCCCGAAAATACCTCGCCGAGGGAGGAAAGAATACTGAAAAATGCAAAGAAATCTTACAGAAAATCAAGTCACTCTTTACGCAAGAAGCTGAAAAATTAAAGGACACACATCCTTCCGCCGTTATTGAATGCCTTCTCCTTGCCGAACAAGTGCAAATTATGCTGAACGAATGCCCTGCAAATTACAAGGATATGATTGAAACCGTTATAAAAAACTCCGACAATTTATCAAAACTAATCGGTAACATATGCATATTAGAGTATAAAAAACATGTTCTTCACAGAATCAAAAAAATATACCCGGAACATTGGCAAAATGAATTTGCCAGCTTATTTTTTGACCAAAATAGCCATCTTTGGGAGTTTATAATTAAGGAACTTATTAATGAGAACAAGCAGGATTCATTAAATAGTGTTTCGCAAAAAATATTTTCACAGTTTAATGCATACCCGGAACACTATTTCTGGTTCTGCAGAAACAATTTTTACGGACGTTTCCCGGATCTTTATGCGAATATTAATTCCGGAACACTTTTCATTCAACTAATCGAACTGATAAATAATATTTACTTTAAAATGCAAAAGGGACGTGACGGAAATATCCGATCGATATTTAATAAAATCAAAGGCCTGTTAGAGGAAAAAGGAACCGATCATGCCATAAACCATTTGACCGAATCCAATGCAGCCAGCATGTATAATGTAGTTTCGGGCAGTAAATGTATTGAAGATTGGTTTAAAATTTCCATTGAAAGCGTTATTCGCGACCGTTTTCCCGAGATGATTAAAAAGCCGGAAATACTCACCTTGGATGAAAATAAAATCTATGTTACAAAACATGGATACGAAAAGCAGAAGAAGGAACTCGACAACATCATGAATATTCAATTTGCTGAAAATGCGCGCGACCTTGGAGAGGCTATCAGTCGCGGTGATCTCAGAGAAAACGCAGAATATCAGGCGGCGCGTGAAAAACAGGCACAGTTGATCGAAAAGGCGGAACGATTGAAGGCTGACTTGCAAAAGATAGTTTTTATCGAGCCGTATACCGTAAAAACGAATATCGTCTCGCCAGGCACAAAAGTAACTATTAAAAACAAGGACAAAGAAACCACGGAAACGTATACACTGCTGGGCCCTTGGGATGCTGATATTGACAAAAATATTATCTCTTATCTGTCGCCAATCGGAAAAGGCTTGTTGAATAAAAAAACAGGTGAGACGGTCACTATCCAACTTCCGGAAAACGAGATAGTTTGCGATATTATAAAAATAGAAAAGGCATTATAAGTAGGGGCGAAGCATTTGCTATAAATAAATGCGTTCATGCCCAAACGAGCAAATGCTTCGCCCCTACACTATGCGGGCAAATACCGCGATTATTGGAATTTTTCAAAAAACTAAAGTGTTACAGAATTCCGGGTTTTATAGAGTAGAGACGCACAGCCGTACATCTCTACATTTGTATTAAAACCCCCCCCTTAAATTCCCTCTAAAATTTGGCCTGCATTGTGAACACTTTACAACGGATATAATAGAGAACGCAATGTAAAAGAATTGAGCGTTCAGGTCAGGGAGTAATGTATAATGCATGCGTAATTGGTTCGTTACCAAATGCTGAAAGAAGCAACCGCCATGCTTAAAATCACGATAACTTTGTTGCATATGCTACAAACTTGCATTATACTACGTATGAAATTACGGAAGTTTGCCTAACTTCTGAAAAAACAGGAAAGGGGGAGAAATAAAATAACTTGAAACATCCATAGGTCTGATTTACTCAAACGCAAATATACACCAAATAAAATATTGTTATTAATACCTAAAAGAAAGGATAGAAACATGAATATTTACGCCGGCAACCTGGCACGACAAACAACAGAGGAAGAATTGAAACAGGTTTTTGAGGAGTTTGGGCAGGTCACGTCCGTAACAATCATTAAGGATAAATTCAGCGGAGAATCCAGAGGATTTGGATTTGTAGAAATGCCCTCAAGGGCAGAAGCGCAGGCTGCGCTAGATAGTCTCAACGGCAAAGATTTAAATGGAAGGGTTCTGAATGTTAATGAGGCGCTTCCCCGTACTGATGACCGTAAGCAAGGCGGCGGTGGTGGTAGAGGTAGAAGTGGCGGCGGTAGAAGCGGTGGCGGTGGCGGCAGAAGTGGCGGCGGTAGAAGCGGCGGTAGTGGTGGTGGTAGAAGTGGTGGCGGAAGGCCCTGGTAAAATTGATTTACCTATTGGGGGCAAAGAGGAATAATGCACTTTCGGTTCTATAAGTACAAGCCACACATTTGCAAAATAATAAAGGCCGTGGCATGATTCCTCTTTGTATTCACAATACCATTGCAGTATCAAATTCACAGAAAGAGATAATTGCTCAAAAAAGCCCCTGCTTTCATAATAGCAACTTCCCGTATTGTAAAAAACCGATCATGATTACATCGATGTTGACGTATAATGGCCTGGGTCGCTTCAAATTCGTCTAAAAAACGCATCAAATTGTCAGGAAAGCTCGATATTTTTTAGTAGTTTTGTTTTATTAGCATTCCCGTAATAATAGAGTGATATTCAGTGTAGCGGCAATTCTCGAATTGCCGCTACATACTGATACAAAGGCATTTCCTACCATTCTAACGGAAAAAAACAGAATGATTGCCGGTATTTTTACCAATGAAATCTGCGCAATCTGTTGTTCATCGGTAATTTCTTCTAAAATTTGGTAACTATTCAGCGTAATCTATTAAACTACCGAAGCACAACTCGTTCTCAAACCTTGTACTGAACATAGTGAAGTATCTGTTTGGGAACGTAATGGCAATGGAAACTACATTCGCGGGTTCACTCATTAGAAGGCTTTTGTCAAGGACAAAATATCTCCGGTCGCAAAAATATCTACATTTTCACGTTTTGAATACCCCTCCAAGTACGGAATCGCTCTTACTGCTGTTTACGAAAATGACT